>JBGTJM010000364.1:0-6945 GCA_041745115.1 Thermomicrobiales bacterium | reverse complement strand
CGCCAGCAATCCTTTCCGAGATTCGCGTCGGCCTGCGTCCGTTCAGCCCGGACGAGATGCCCATTCTGGGGAAAGCGCCCGGCATCGAGAATCTCTTCATTTGCACTGGGCATGGTCCATCGGGATTGACCCTTGGTCCTTACTCTGGAGCCGCGGTCGCTCAGGCCATACATGGGCAAGTCCCTGAGGTCGATCTCAGCCAGTTCAGCGTCAGCAGATTTCAGTGAAGATCAGTCAGTGTGGTCTGTGAAGGCGTCGATCTCTAGATCACTGTAGCCAATTTCCCGCAGCACCTCGGCGGTGTGTTCGCCGAGTAGTGGCGGGCCATGCCTCAGCGGCAAATCTTCACCTGAGAATCGGTACGGATATCCAGTCAGCGTAACTTCGCCGAGGGAGGCATGACTTGCCTTCCGGCTCAGGTGAGCAGCTTCGGCATGTGGATCATCGTAGAGCTGCTCTACGGTGTAGATCGGTCCACAAGGCACCCCACACGCATCGAGCGTGGAAACCACATCAGAAGTTTTCTCAGCTCCAATTGCCCGCTTTACGACGTCATAGAGTGCTGATTTGTTCGTGATTCGCGCTGAGTTCGATGCAAACCGGCTATCTGACGCTGCATCCATCAGTGAGAAAGCCTCACAAAACCGTTGCCAGAGGCTATCGTTGCCGACCGCCAGATTCACATACCCATCAGCAGTCGCGAACGTGTCATAGGGGGCCACAATCGGATGGGCATTTCCGAGTCTCACGGGCGTCTGGCCTGTGGCGAAGTAGATCCCGGCCTGATACGTGAGCAGCGCCACCTGCCCACCAAGCATCGAGACATCGATGGATCGACCTTTCCCCGTATTCGTCCGCTCGTAAAGCGCCGCGGCAATGGCATAGGCAGCGAACATTCCGGCGCTGATATCGGCAATTGGTACACCCATCTTCGTCGGTCTTGCATCGGGCTCGCCGGTGATGCTCATCATCCCGCTCATTCCCTGCACGATCAGATCGTATGCGGTTCGGCCAGCCGATGGCCCCTTCTTCCCGAATCCGGAAATCGACGCAAAGATGAGCCCTGGATTCCGTTTGGACAATGCATCGTAGCCAAATCCGAGCCGATCGATCGTGCCCGGGGAAAAGTTTTCCACCAGCACATCTGCACGTTCGATCAATCGCCAGAGCGCTTCCTGCCCCTTCTCGCTCTTCAAATCCAGCGCGATCGATCGCTTGTTCCGATTCACAGACAGGAAATACGTCGACTCCTCGCCCTGAAATGGCGGGCCCCACGACCTGGTGTCGTCTCCGTTGCCGGGCATCTCGACTTTGACGACATCGGCTCCCAGGTCGCCAAGCATCATCGTGCAGTACGGTCCAGTCATCACTCGGGTCAGATCCAGGACCCGCACGCCAGAAAGTGGCAAACCCCCTCCGTTCAATTCTTCAGTTTCATCCTGCGTCACTGCCAAAACGTCATTCCTTGCGACTAGGTGCTCGTGGCACAACTCGGGCGCCACATTCTAGCACCGGCTGATATTGACAGTATTACGTTATACTGTTAATATCAATCTTGTGGACCGATTTGGAGGAGCCAATGCCCCCGATGCAAGGACTGACGCTTGGAGAACTCACCGAGATGGCTGAGGTCTCGACCCGCACCGTCCGATACTACATTTCGGAGGGCCTGCTTCCGCCCCCGCTGTCGACTGGCTCCAAGGCTTCTTATGGTTCCGACCATCTGAATCGGCTCCTGCTGATTGGCCGACTGAAGGCAGCGTACTGGCCGCTCCGCGAAATTCGCAGGCACCTCGATGGTCTGACGGCGCACGAGATCGAAGCCCTGCTCCAGCAATCTGAACAAATCGACGAGCTCTCCCATCAATCAATCGCTCATCCTCACACTGAGGGCGCTGCCGAATACATCGATCGCGTGCTCAACCGTGAATCCGGCCCTGTCCTCCAGCAACGCATCATGAAGCGATCCAGAACCTATGCTGCAACCTCTCCGGACCAAACAATATCGCAATCACCTGTCCGGGAACCGCCACACATTGACCAGTCAAACGCGAGTGCAGTCGAAGCTGGCGATCGAAATGACATCGACGAAACGTGGAATCGGATTGCACTAAGCGCCGATGTCGAGATCCTGATTCGCTCGAGCGCATACAAGAGACAACGAGATCAGATCGACTGGCTGGTGAACTGGTCCAAACGGGTTTTCGATTAGAGGCCCCAGGCGATCCATCAACTTCATAAGGTTTCGCCAGGTCGGCGGACCCACACCTCACCATTCGCAGGCGACCAGTGTCGCTTCAGGAGGCAACGCCATGTCAAGTTCCAGCACCCCGGTAATCACCTCAAAGTGGGAGCGTTCGGCCGTTTCTGACGCAGGAGACCGTACATCCCTGCTGGTGACAATTCGCTCCTCATCATTGCCCGCACAGGTCAGTTCTCCGCCGCTCGATGTTGGATTTGCTCTCGATCGGTCCGGCTCGATGTCTGGAGCACCAATCCAACTCGTCAAACAGGCTGTTCGCGAATGCGCGCTTGCCCTGCGACCCGATGATCGCGTGGCTCTGGTGACGTACGACGATCGAATCGATGTGCTCTATCCGCTTCAGGCAGTATCACCGTCAACCATCGTCGAGCGTCGAAACGCGCTCGATGGGGTGGATGCTCGGGGTTCCACCAACTTGGGAGACGGCTGGCTTACAGCATGCCGCGAGCTGGCCGGTCACGCTCCCAACCCCAACGGAAACGCTGGCCTTCGCATCCGGCGATCGATCCTGCTCACCGATGGGCTGGCCAACGTGGGGATCACGAGTGTCGACGAGCTGGTCACGCATGCGCACTCGTTGCGGCAAAAAGATGTCTCCACGTCTGCGATGGGTGTCGGGCACCACTTCGATGAATCACTCCTCTCCAGCATGGCAGAGGCTGGCGGTGGCGACTTCGCATTCGTGAATCGCCCCTCGGAGATACCAGCGTTCTTCGCCAGAGAGCTGGACAGAGTTCAGAGGATAGTCCTCGCCGGAACCGTGGTTACCATCACGCTGCCAAAGTCAGTGTTCGGCCGGCTCGTAAGCGCATTCCCTGAACAGCGTCTGCACAAAACCTTTGACATCGCGATCGGTGATATTCCAGCCAACGACGAAGTATCGATCGTTTTCGACGTTACGACTCCCGCCTCAGTAGCAGGGGCTATGCTGGGATGCTCTGTCACCGCTACCTGGAAGGACGTCGAAACAGCAAAGACCGTGACAGTCGATATCACCCCCGAACCCCTTGAGGTCGTTCCTCAGGGCAGCCACCGGCTGGGCCACACCGACTCTGCGGTCTCCATCGAGACAGCCTTGCAACGTGCTGCCCGGCAACAGCGAGAAGCCATGCGTCTGGATCGTGAGGGACGCTTTCAGGAATCACGTCAGTTTCATCGTCAAGCCCGCACTGTGCTCGATGATGCCCCGGACAGTCCGCTCATCGCTGAGCGCAGAGCCGAGGCACGTGGTCTTGCAGAATACTCGGCGGCGTCAGCCTTTCCCGAGCAGATCCGAAAGCAAAGCGTGCACAATGTGATGCGACGTGGTCGCGGTCGGGACGATCGCTCCTAAGCGCCAGCTAAGTCAAACCGGTTCGAAATTGACTGGTCGCCCGGCAAAGCGACACTCCAGATGGACTTGCCTGTGATCACTTCCCGCCCATCGGCATCGGCTGCAGAAGTCGGTGCCGAATAGCGCTTCAAAGAGATGTTCGTCCATCGCTGTCAGCGGATGGTTCAGCGCGAGCCTCCGGTACTCTATTTGCACAAGCTCGTCGAGCTCAGCAGGTAGGCACTCCGGGTAAGGAATCTCACGAACGTCCGAATTGGCAGGGTCGCGTACGATCAATAACCTGTCGTCCCGCTCAGTGACAATCTCGAGCACGTTCCAGTAGACCCCTGCCCTCGCAGACAGATACTGAAGGAGGCGTGCCTTGTCGATCGTTCGATCGGCAATCTGCTCGATCAGCGGAAGCACTCGTTGAACCATTTCGGATGTCGAGCGGTACACCATGGCCGATCAAGTGTATCGGCAGATCACCGCCCTATCCCAGCGGGATCCCCTGACCTGCTCGATAGAGCATGAACGAGCCCAGCAGGAAAACCACAAAGGCACTTGCGATCGGGGCCGCTGCGGACACCACTCCGAGGACGTTCCAGCTTCCGAGTCGTCCAGACGAAGAGACTGCTTTCAACCGTTTCACTGCAGGTTTGACCAGCACCACTGAAAGCCCAAACGCCACAAGCGTCGAAGCCAGGCCCAAACTGAACGCGACGATCGCCACCATTCCCAACCCGGCCTGACCAATTCCAATCGCCAGCAAAAGAATCGCCAGCGCCTCGGGGCAGGGAACCATGCCTCCGGATACCCCCAGCGCGGCCAGACCCTTCCGGGAAAACCCGCTGCGTAGCTCAAGCGCTTCACGAGCATGCAAGCGGGCATGCTCCTCATCACTCAGATTTCCATGGTCGTGATGGTGATGGTGGCCATCGCCGGTTGCAACATCCGCTGCTGAATCATCGCCAGTTCCAAGGCTCCAGCGATGAATCGCCCTCCGGAACATCACAAGACCGAGCGACGCCACCAGCACGCCAGACATGATCTCGAGCATCGGAATCACTCTGGCCTGTGAAAAGAACTGTCCTGCAGCGATCGTCGCTGTTCCCAGAGCCAGAACGCTGACGGTATGGGTCAGGGTCACGATTCCACCCAGGGCAACCGCATCGCGAGGCGTGCCGCCAGTCGCCACAAGGTAAGCCGCTGCAAGTGCTTTCCCGTGCCCTGGTTGAACTGCGTGCAAAGCTCCCATGACTGCAAAAATGCCAATCATCACTGCCATCAGACTCGGCGATCGATCTCTTTCGAAAACCGTCTGGACAGAGCCGATCAGCTTGCTTTCACTCCGGTCAAACACTTGCGGTCCAGGCTCGTGCCCCAGTGCCTTGCTATCCAACGTAAACAACACATGGATCGTTGAACCGGGCCACCCCTGATCGTCGATCGCTACTCCCGTATTCGACCCAACGTCAAACTGAAAATCAGTTCTGTCGACACGATATCCACTCTTCACAGTCAGTCGGCGTTGTTCGAGATCGGGTATCTCAGGCATTGCTGCATCTATCGAAATGACAATTGGTTCGAGCCCGGATCGAAACTGCAAAAGATCCGGCACAGTGACGCTGATACCGGCAGTCTCGAGCGATATCTGATCGCTGCCAGCCTGGATACTCAGTTGCGAGACGACTGACTTCGCCCAGGCCGCAACTTCCGATTCATCGGCGATCCCGTTTCCGTTGGCGTCGATCTCCTTCGCGACCAGCTCGGTGGCCAGGAATCCTCCGGTCACTCCGACATTCAGGGAAAGGGTTTCGGGCCCAAGCTGGATAAGCAAGTGCTGTCGCAATCGGTCCAGCGGGTGAGCGTGAGCGTCAGAGACACTCAAACCAATGAGGCCAATACAGAGAATCAGGAGAACCAGGCAAGACCCAAACCTGGTTCTGCTGCACTGCCGCGAACTCATCCAAGATTTCCGTCGTCCCGCGGTTCTTCGTCAACCACGGCGATCCCGGCGTTCTCGAGTGCCCGCCGCAACTGGGCGATAAACGGAGGTGGCAGTTCCCAGTACCTAGCCGATGCAAGCACCTGTTCCGGATCGCCAGAAAGAAGTGGCGTGTCAGTGAGGACCGTGTTGTAGGTCTTGCCATCGTCAGATGTCACGACGGCTGATCTACCCATGGATTCGTGTTCGATCCCAGCCAGCAACAAGCCCCAGACCCGGTCCTGAACGGCATCCCGGAAGTAAGCATCGATGTCGTCCGGCTGGACTGCCAGCCAGCCCCTCGCGACAAACGAGGCTCGCGGATAAGCCAGGCGGATATCACCTGGCATCATCGCAGCTGATGAAACAAACGAGTATTGCTCTTCACTCGTACTGGTATTCACAGACATTCATTCCATCGCGTCAATGCAAGCCCGACAACACCTGACAACTATATCCCGTGCCCAGTCCCGTCAGAACCCGGCCTGCAACGGTCGAAAGCCGGAGAGCACCGGTTCGACCGGTGCGCCCTTCGCCATTCCCAGCACACCAAACCTGCCGAGTCCGGCTGGGTCGATAAGTCGGAGAATCACCGCCTGGGTCGTCAGATACTCCTCCATCGAGGTTGCCGGATCCGCTTGTAGCTCCATCATGACATCCCCTAAGCCGAGGTTTGTCAGAAATTCGGCTTGCGTGGCGAAGCCAGCACAATTCAGACCTGCAGACTCTCCTGCCAGTTGCAGATGCGTGAAGTCCACATGCGCGGTCAAATCCTGATTCCCCGGGTTTGCAAACACCGTGTCCGTCACCGTGTGGCCCCTGTATGCGCGAAGCGTTCCTTCCAGCCGATGGCCCGAGTAGAGCAGGTCCGCCTGATATCCGTAATCAATGATCAGCGCATATCCCCGCTCGATCGAACGCACGGCGTTCTCGAACCACATTCCGGCGGCCGGGCTTGCGTCGATGATTTCTCCTTCCTGAAATGCAATGCCACTGGTCTCCAGGTAATCAGGAAATGTCGAGGCCGCTTCACTCACCGCCCCGTACACCCATCCGAGATTCCCTGTGCGAACTTCCACCGAAACGTATCCCTCTGTCCACCCAATTCCCCTTCGCATCAGGCGATGAACCGGCATCGCATCCGCAACTTCGTTGGCAAGCACCACGCCAGTGATAGGCTCGAGGGTGTCGAACGCATCCTCGATCCGGATTCGCTCGGCGAGACCGACCTGAGTCATCGCCTTCAGGGCTTCCTGTTGGGAGAACTGATTGGGCTCCACAAGATGATACGTAAGACCAGAAAAAGCATCGGCGTGGTTCGTGGCCAGCGCGGCCATGATGTCGTATGCCAGACCGCCGACTCCAGCCCCGTATTCTCGAATG
>JBGTJM010000363.1:0-11353 GCA_041745115.1 Thermomicrobiales bacterium | reverse complement strand
GCCCCGGCCCTTCCGCGCTTGCACGGTGATGGAAGGAGCCAACATTCGATGGACGCATCTCGGTTCGACGCGTTCGTGCGCGCAGTTTCCAGCGCGCCTTCGCGCCGGGATCTTATGAAGACCGTTTCGGTCGTGGCTGCTGGGGCCCTGGCAATTCGTCCGGGGTTCTCGAGCGCGGATACCGGCACCGGTGGTTCGCAAACGACAGAGATCACCATTCAGCCCACTCCAGATGGGACCGGTGGCACGACGGACTCAGCTGGGACGACGACCGCGACCGGTGGAAACGCAGTTTGTTTGCCCGTCGCCCGTACTGGAGCGGAAGATGGATTCCTGCCGCCCTTTTTTGCGGAGATCATCGAAGGCTCCTGTGACACCGCAAGCGGCGCATCCGTATTCGAACTTCTCGATGTCGTTGCTGACGAAGGAATTACCGCTGTTCCCCCAGCCGCCTTCATGTCGCGGAGTGTGACGACGGTCCAGGCTGGCTTGGAAGAGCTCATCGAAGACCGGCATTCGATCGTGATTCGCGTGAGTGTTGATGACACAGCGATCATTGCCTGCGGCGAAATCGGCGGAATTCAACAGGGAGACGAGCTCGCTGCTGGCCTCAAGGAGCGAAACAACTCCGGGTATTCCGGAGTTTCTCTGCTGCGAGGCACCAACGGCTCGACGCTCGTCTATCTCTTTCTCGGGCAGGGCTTGTCAACCGCCACCACTGCGCCGGCGGCAATCGGGACGGTGGTGATTGCAACGGCCGATGTCAACGTCCGAACCCAGCCAGCGGTTGACTCGGAAATCGTGACCGTCGTGCCAGAGGGCTCGGAACTTTCAGTGACTGGGCCGTCAGTCGGCGAATGGGTCCCAGTGGAGGTACCTGGAACAGGCGAGACCGGATACGTCTCGGCTCAGTTCGTCGAGGTCTCTTCCTAACGACGCGCCTGCCAGAAGCGACGTGGAATCAAAATTAAGCGCCGTTCGCGGCTCTTGCGGGGAACGGCGCTTGTTGCTGTTCAGGAAAGGATCGCAACCTGGATCTGACCCTCAACAACGCGCACTGGATACGTCTTTGCCCGAACGACAACCGGAAACGCCGCCGGCATTCCGGTGCGGATCTCAAAGGCACCTCCGTGCATTGGGCACTCGATTTCGTCGCCAACGATCTGGCCGTCGGACAACGAAGCGTCCTCGTGAGTGCACGTGTCCGTCAGTGCAAAAAACTCGCCGTCGACATTGATGACGACAATCGGTTCATCATTCAGGCCAGCTTCAACATACTTCATCTCGCCTGGCCCTATATCGGTCGTCGCAGCAACAGCGTGAAACGCCTCCTCAGGAATCGAATCGAGATCAGGCATGTCACCGTCGGAACTGCGATCTGACGCTGACTTGTCAAGCCCCAGCGCGCGCTTGAAAATCATTCGCTACTCGTCCTCATCGTCACTGGAGAACCCATAGATCCCGGCCTTGAGAACCTTCAGGCTGAGCAACGCACATTTCAGCCTGGCCGGACTAAGCGGAATACCCAGTTCGTCGAGCAGATCTTCCTTGGTAATCGCTTTGACCTCGTCGAGGGGCTGGCCCTTGACCATTTCCGTCAGCATTGACGCCGAAGCCTGGCTGATCGCGCAGCCACGGCCACTGAATCCAATCTCCGTGACGATGCCATCATTGACTCGCAGGTCGATCCTGATTTCATCGCCGCAGAGCGGGTTGGTGTCCTCATAAGAGTAGTCAGACGGATCCAGGATGCCGCGATTTTGAGGGTTTCGATAGTGCTCCAGAATGATTTCTCGATAGAGAGTCTCAGCCATGATTCCTGCCGCTATCCAAGTCCGAAAACGGAATTCGCTTTGTGAAGCGCTGCGATGAGCTGATCCACATCAGCGCGAGTGTTGTAGAGATAGAAGCTTGCTCGAGTGGTCGCCACCACGCCCATCTCCTTCATGAGTGGCTGTGCGCAGTGGTGGCCGGCCCTAACTGCGACGTTCTCCCCATCCAGGATCGCAGCAACATCATGCGGGTGAATATCACCAAGCGTGAACGAGATCACGCCGCTTCTCTTTGAAAGATCTGCCGACCCAAACATGGTCAGCCCGGGAACCTCAGTCAGATGCTCCATCGCATAGTCAAGAAGGTCGAGTTCGTGCGCTCTGATGTTTCCGAGTCCCAACCCAGTCAGGTATTGAGCCGCCGCAGCCATCCCGATCTGATCGGCGACGGCGGGTGTGCCAGCTTCGAACCGGGCCGGCACATCGGCAAACGTAGTGCCTTCGAGCGTGACCTTGCGAATCATGCTCCCACCGCCCATGAACGGAGGCATGGATTCCAGAAGCTCGCGCTTTCCATAGAGCAGGCCAGATCCCATCGGCCCCACCATTTTGTGCCCGGAAAACGCCAGAAAGTCGATATCCAGGGCCTGAACATCGACCAGCATATGCGGGACGCTCTGAGCACCATCGACCAGCACAATTGCGCCAGCCTGATGCGCTAGTCGGGCTATTGTGCCGATGTCGTTCAAGGTGCCGATCGCGTTCGAAATGTGAGTGACGCCGACCAATCTCGTATTGTTGTTCAGCAACTCCTGGAAGGCGTGCATGTCGAGCTGCTGATCGCTGGTCAGTGGAACGTAGTCGATTTCAATACCTCGTTCCTCCGCCAACATGTGCCAGGGAACGAGATTCGAGTGATGCTCCATCTGAGTCAGAAGAATGCGATCACCCCGATTCAGATTGGCGCGTCCCCACGACCAGACCACCAAATTGATGGCCTCGGTAGTGTTACGAACGAAGATGCACTCCCTGGCTTGCCTGGCATTGATGAACGCCGCCATGATATGCCGTGCTTCTTCATACTTTGCAGTTGCAGCTTCAGATAGCTGATACACACCGCGATGAATATTTGCATTGATCGATTCGTAGTACTCACTCATCGCATCGATGACGACTGCTGGCTTCTGCGAGCTCGCAGCGGAGTCCAGGAACGCGAGCCGCGGGCGGTCTGCAGCTTTCTGCTGGTTCAGAATGGGAAAGTCCCGACGAACCTGGTCTGCGTCAAAGAGCGTTGGTGGTACTGGTGCTGCGCGAACGTCTACAACCATGATGCTTTCTCCAGAATGGAGTGAGGCTGGAGCGGTGTACTCTGACACCGCTCCGACTGGCGGCCTGACTAGAAGCCAACCTTGCGCGCGATGGCGCTTTCCAGGAATCCCTGGATCTCCTCGACGGGTATGCGATCGATAACGGGCCGGAAAAAGCCTTCCACGATCAGTTTCTGCGCTTCGGTGTAGGGAATACCACGGGCCTGCAAGTAGAAAACATGCTCAGGTTCGACCTGTGAAACAGTCGCACCGTGGGTACATCGAACATCGTTAGCTTTGATCTCCAGATTCGGAATCGTATCGGCGCGAGCGGTGCGGCTCAACACGAGATTGCGGTTCTGCTGATAGGCGTCCGTTTTCTGGGCGCCTTCTTCGACCTTGATCAAGCCGGAGTACACGCTTCGCGCATTGTCCTTCAACGCTCCCTTGAACTCGAGATCGCTGGTGGCATGCGGCGCCGCGTGAATCTGCCAGGTGTGGTTATCGAAGAACTGATCACCGTCGGCAAAGAAGATACCCAGCATCTCAGCGAGCGAGTGCTGACCTTGCAGCATCGCGCCAACCGAGTTCTTCGTGAACTTCGAGCCGAGGGTGACATGCAATGAGTTGAGCGTTGCGTTGTCATCGAGCAGTGCACGTTCTGTCATGAAATTCCAGACGTGTCGGCCCCAGTCCTGCAATTGCACATACCGAAGCTGGCTGGCCCTACCCAGATGCAGCTCCACCACGCTGGATGCCAGGGATTGCTGCGCTTGTGACTCAGATCGGAACGCATCGACAAAGAAGGCCTCTGCGCCCTGTTCGAGTACAACCAGCGAGTGATTGAAGACCGAAGATCCAATGTTGGTGCCGACCGCAAATGAACGGAACGGCAGCTCGACCGAGACTCCCTTTGGCACGTACAGAAATGTGCCGCCCTGCCACAGAGCAGCATGGAGCGCCTCGAACTTGCCAAAGTCGACCGGAACGGCGGTGGTCATGAAGTACTTCCGAACCAGGTCCGGATGCTCTGCCATGGCCGTGCCAAGGTCTGTGTAAATGACACCCTGTGCCGCGAGATCGCTATTCAGCTCAGTCTGGATTGCCTGAACATCGACTTGAACGTTGACACCGGCCCGAGCACTTTCGTCCGATATACCTCCGTCTCGGAAACCCGCCAGAACACCTTCCAGCGAAGGCGCCGCATTGTTGACGGCAAACGGCGTCAGACGGTCGAGTTTCAGTCCACGCAGATCGGTGCGACGCCACTCTTCATCCGTCCGCTGCGGAAATGGCAGTGATTCGTAGATGGCCCATGCTGACATACGCGCGTCGAGCAACCATCCGGGCTCGCTCTTCATCGCCGAAAGCTGCTCGACGTGGTCCTTCGTAAAGCCGGTGGCGACCGGACTTTGCGTGAGTGTTGCTTCCATTATCCGACCGAGCCCTCCATTTCGAGCTGGATCAGGCGGTTCAGCTCAACTGCGTATTCCAGCGGGAGCTCCTTGGCGATCGGCTCGATGAATCCGTTCACAATCATGCTCATGGCCTCTGTTTCTGAGATACCACGGCTTTGCAGATAGAAAATCTGATCTTCAGCTACCTTCGAAACGGTAGCTTCGTGACCGATCGACACCTTCTCCTCTTCGATCTCCATGTAGGGGTAGGTGTCAGTTCGGGCAGTTTCATCCAGCAGCAGCGCGTCGCAAACGACGTTGCTTCGGACGTTCTCAGCACCCTTGTGCACCTTCACGAGCCCGCGATAGGAGGATCGGCCGGTGCCCTTCGAAATCGACTTGCTGATGATCTGAGATGACGTGTTCGGCGCCACATGCACCACCTTGCCGCCGGCATCCTGATGCTGATCGTCACCCGCAAACGCCACGGAAAGGATCTCGCCCCGGGCACCAGGCTCCATGAGCCAGACCGCCGGATACTTCATCGTCAGCTTCGAGCCAAGGTTTCCATCGACCCATTCCATCGTGGCGTCCTTGTACGCAGCCGCCCGCTTGGTGACGAGGTTGAAGACGTTCTTCGACCAGTTCTGAATGGTCGTGTAACGGCAGCGGGCACCTTCCTGCACGATGATTTCGACCACGGCCGAATGCAAGCTGTCGGTGCTGTACGTCGGAGCAGTGCAGCCCTCAACGTAGTGCACATAGGAACCGGGTGCGCAGATAATGAGCGTCCGCTCGAACTGACCCATATTCTCCGCGTTGATTCGGAAGTAGGCTTGCAGCGGCACGTCGATCTTGACCCCTTCGGGTACGTAGATGAACGAACCGCCAGACCACACCGCGCTGTTCAACGCCGCGAACTTGTTGTCGTTCGCCGGTATGATCGTGCCGAAATACTGCTTCACCAGCTCCGGATGCTCCCGTACGCCAGCATCCATGTCCAGAAAGATAACCCCCAGCTTTTCGAGGTCCTCCCTTAGCGAGTGATAGATGACCTCCGATTCGTACTGGGCGCCTACTCCGGCAAGGAACTTCCGCTCCGCTTCCGGAATCCCAAGCTTCTCGAAGGTGTTCTTGATGTACTCCGGAACTTCGTCCCAGGTTTTGCCCTGCTTCTCAGTCGGCCGGATGTAGTAAAAGATGTTGTCGAAGTCGATCTGGGACAAATCCCCACCCCACTCCGGCATGGGACGCTTCAAATAGTGATCGTAAGCCTTCAGCCGAAAGTCGAGCATCCATTCGGGCTCATCTTTCATGCGTGAAATGCCTTCGACAACCTCGCGAGTCAGACCACGCTCACCCTTGAAGAAGTAATCCTCCTCGTCGCGGAAACCGTACTGGTACTCGCCTATTTCAACCTGTGGTTTTTCTGTTGCGACCATTTGATCCTCCTTGTTCGCAGCTGGTGACTAGAGCATTCAGTAACTGGATACAAAGCTCGGCTGACATGCATCAGTTCTGCCTGCCACCTGCCGCTGGCTTTCGCCCTTGACCTAACTCGCCGCTGCGAGTTCGGCGCTGATGTTTTCGTAGCCTTTGGCTTCCAGCTCGTGGGCCAGCTCTGGCCCGCCCTGCATGACCATGCGCCCCGCCATCACGATGTGCACGAAGTCCGGCTTGATGTGGTTGAGCAGGCGCTGATAGTGAGTAATAAGCAGCACGCCCATGTCCTGGTTCATCAAATTGTTCACGCCTTCGGAAACGACCCGCAGCGCATCGATGTCGAGTCCCGAATCGGTTTCGTCAAGAACTGCCAGCCTGGGCTCCAGCAGCGCCATCTGCAGAATCTCAGCGCGCTTCTTTTCGCCGCCTGAGAAACCTTCGTTCAGATAGCGGGTCGCGAACGACTCATCCATCTTCAGCATGGACATCTTTTCGCGCATCAGCTTGCGAAATTCCCGCGGGGTGAACGGAGTGGCTGTTCCACCGTTCGCCTCGATCTCTTCGGCACGCGCATCGCGGACATTCTTCACCGCCATCCGCAGAAAGTTCGCCATCGACACTCCGGGAATAACCGTTGGGTACTGAAACGCGAGGAACAGCCCCTTCTGCGCTCGTTCATCCGGGGACCACTCGAGAATGTCCTCGCCGAAGAATCTGATCGATCCCTCTGTCACTTCATACGCTGGATGTCCGGCAATGACATATGCGAGTGTGCTCTTGCCGGAACCATTTGGACCCATCAGAGCATGGACTTCACCCGGATTGACTACAAGATCGATTCCTTTGAGAATTTCCGTGTCTTCGATCGACACGTGAAGATTCTCGACTTCAAACATCGGTACCTGACTCATAGCGATCGTTTCTTCCTCCCTGATATCAACTTCCGACACCATGTCGGAGCCGCGCTTCCTACTGTTCTCGAGTATTCCCGGCGACGAGCATTTCTCAACATCACTTCGCTCCGCATGCGGGGCAGATCCCAGCGAAGACCGTGTGGTGGTTCGTAATGGTGAATCCACTCCGTTCTTCGGCAACATGCCTGGCAATCAGGGCTTCTGGAACATCCACATCGTCCATCAAACCGCAGCTTGTGCAATAGACATGGTCATGCCGCTCCACCCTTGCGTCATACCGACTCGCAGCATCAGCAAACGTCAGTTCCTGGATCAACCCGTGCTGAGCCAACAGATGCAGTGAACGGTAAACCGTGCCGTACGCAATACGGGGATCACGCCTTCGCACCCGCTCGAAGATCTCACCAGCGGTGAGATGAGCGTCTGCATCAACCACCTCTTCGAGGATCATCGACCGCTGCGCGGTTTGACGAAAACCACTATTCCGCATGGAACCTGTTAACTCGCTCGTCATTTGAACCCGACTTTGCCCAGAACCTAGTTGAGAATGAGTCTCGTTACCGTTCACATATTCTACTCGCTTGATCGGATTTGTTCAACCGTTGAACAACATGGAAGACGAGGGCTGAACGCTGCTGCGCTACATGGACTTGCAGCCACATTGAACATGCGCTGGCTTCCTGGCGAACATCGCCTGACTTATTTCGCCTTTCTTGGATTGAATACTCGGCAAGTGTCGATCAGAATCCGCAAATCGCGTCCTGAAAATCGCTGGGGCGATTCTTCAAAAGCCGTTTGGCGCGTGAAGCTGAGTACGAGGGGGAGTTGAGTTGGAACTGCTGACAAACCCCGATGTTTGGGTTGCGCTGATTACGCTCACGGCGCTGGAGATCGTTCTTGGCATCGACAACGTGATCTTTATCTCGATTTTGGCGGATAGGCTTCCGCCGAGCCAGCGTCGCAATGCTCGTCTGGTTGGTTTGTCGCTGGCGATGTTCATGCGAATTGGTCTGCTGCTGACGATCAACTGGATCGCCAATCTTACCGAACCACTCTTCTCCATATTCAGCAAGGAGTTCTCGGGTAGGGACCTGATTCTGCTCTTCGGAGGACTCTTTCTGATCTATAAAGCAGTCACCGAGATACATTCCAAGCTCGAGGGCCCGGAAAGCCACGGTGGTGCGAGCCAGGGGAGTACCACCTTCGCAGCGGTAATTATTCAGATTCTGCTACTCGATATCGTGTTTTCTCTCGACTCCGTGATCACGGCGGTCGGCATGGCCGAAGACATCGAGGTGATGATCACCGCAGTTGTCATCGCGGTCATGGTCATGCTGGTCGCGTCAGGCCCGCTCAGTGAATTTGTCAGCAAACACCCGACGGTGAAAATGCTGGCGTTGAGTTTTCTCCTGCTCATCGGCATGACGCTAGTCGCCGAGGGCTGGGGGCTGCACATTCCGAAGGGCTACATCTACTCGGCAATGGCCTTTGCGGTCCTGGTGGAAATCCTGAACCTGCGAGTCAAAGGGAGCACAGCAGAACCGGTGCAATTGCTCGAGCCACACCTGCCGACAACTGAGGCGAGCGCAAAACTGGCTCAGCCACCTGCATAGTAGCCCAGCAATCCAACGCGAGGTTCGGTACCCTGACGCAATGATGGCGGCGAGAATGTCGTGATGCGTTGCAGTCCGGAGGTGCAGGTATGGCGAAAGTGGCGGTGACTCGGCGGTTGCCTGAAGCAGGAATGCAGTTGCTCCAGCAGGCTCACGACACTGGAGCCATTGAACTCGAATGCTGGTCAGGTGAGCTGCCGCCCCAGGGCGATGACCTCGCCGTACTTCTGAAGGGTTCTGCTGGCGCGGTGACCCTGGTGACGGATCCAATCGGGGCTGAGATTCTCGACCGCGAACCGCAGCTCAAGGTTCTCTCCAATTTTGCGGTGGGATTCGACAACATCGACGTAACTGCCGCGACCGAGCGGGGTGTGCTCGTCTGCAACACGCCAGGGGTACTGACCGAAACCACCGCCGACCTTGCGTGGGCGCTGCTGATGGCGACGGCACGCCGGGTAGTCGAGGGGGCAGACTACGTCCGGGCCGGCAAATGGGAAACGTGGGGTCCGACCTTGCTGATGGGGTCCGATGTTCACCATGCCACGCTCGGAATCATCGGATTCGGTCGAATTGGCAAAGAAGTGGCCAAGCGCGCTCGCGGGTTTGATATGCGGATTCTTGCGTTCGATGCGTATCAGGACGAAGAGACAGCCCGGGAACTTGGAGTCGAGTTTGCATCGCTCGGCACGCTTCTGAGCGAGTCTGATTTCGTAACGCTTCATTGTTCGCTGACCGACGAGACGCATCATCTGATCGGCAAGGATGAGCTCAGCCAGATGAAGGACAGCGCAATCCTGATCAATGCGGCTCGAGGTCCCGTCGTGGACACCAACGCGCTCACCGACGCGCTACGAAACCGTCAAATCAGCGGAGCGGGGCTCGACGTCACCGATCCCGAACCCATTCCGGCGGATCACCCACTCGTCTCAATGCCAAACGTGGTGATTGTGCCGCACATTGCCTCAGCATCTGTCGCCACCCGCAACAAGATGGCGGTAATGGCTGTTGAGAATGTGCTTGCTGGCATTCGCGGCGAACGACCGGCACATGTCGTAAATCCCGAAGTGTTGGACTCGTAATCCGCCTGGATTGAGATATGCAAATGGGCCGCTCGAGTGTGTGAGCGGCCCATCTTATTGCTGAATGATCCCCGAAGCAAATCTCTTACTTCTTCAAGTCGTCGACTTTTGCCTCGACATCCTTCGCGGCGCCTTCGACCTTGGATTGGGCATCCTTGGCCGCGCTGTCTACTTTCGCCTGGGCGTCGTCAGCGGCCTTTCGAACTTTGTCTTCTGCATCTTTCGCGGCCGACTTTGCATCACTCGCGGCCTTGTCGGCTTCCTTCTTCGCTGAATCCGCTGCAGACTTCGCCTGGCTTTCAGCCTTGGACGCCGCGTCCTTTGCTGAAGAAGTTGCATCAGACGCGGATCCAGTGATTTTCGCCTTGATGTCGTTGATGATATCGCTCAGTCCCACCCGTAGCTCCTTTCGAATTGAAATCCCAAGGACGACGCGACCACGCGCCGCCTTCTGTCCCCACTACGCCTTTGGCATTTTGCCGAAACATTGATCCAATAATACATTATTGTCCATGTCCCGAAAGATGACCCGGGAACTCCCTAAGCTGCTGGTCGCGAAGTTCACCGCGTCTACCGTCGAGGCCGGTATACTTAAAGCCTCTGGCTTCGAGCAGCTAACCAGCTGGAGAGCCTTTCCCAACAATGGGTTCTGGAGGTCGACAGAGCAATGTTTCGATGCAAAGTTTGTGGCTGGATCCACGATGGCACCACTCCCCCATCGGAGTGTCCCTCTTGCGGATCGCCACCCGATCGGTTTCGCGCAATGGATGCTTCTGAAGTCGGTTTGGCGACCGGAGAGCTCGCCAGTCACGGCATCGTAGGCCAGGGCTACGATATCGATGTCGAGGACACTCGGCGAATCCGCCTTCTGTCTTTCGTTGATGCGTCGTTCTTTTCTGGCTACACCCAACGAACCGGGAAACGGTATCAGTTGTTCACGGGCGATGCTCAATGGTTCTCGGACAACATTCCGTGTATGACGGCGTGCCCATCCCATACTGACATTTCCCGGTATATCGCCCTCATTGCAGACGGGCGTTACGCGGACAGTTTCGAGCTCAACCGCGAGCACAATGTCTTTCCCGGCTGCCTCGGCCGGATGTGTGCCCGACCCTGTGAAGACGCATGCCGGCGCAAGGAAATCGATGCGCCTATCGGAATCTGCTACCTCAAGAGGGTTGCAGCGGATTATCGAGGGGACACTCGTCGAGAAACGCCACCACCCTGGAGTGGTTTGACGGTTGCCGTCATCGGCGCTGGTGTCAACGGACTAACGACCGCCAGGCAACTCGCCCGCAAGGGCTACAAGATCACGATTTTCGAGCGATACCCGGTGCCCGGCGGAGTGATGTGGTCAGGTGTGCCGGAGTGGCGTCTGCCTCGCGACGTGATCACCGAAGAAGTTGAAATGATCACTGACCTTGGTGTCGAAATTCGGTACAACACCGAGATCGGCAAAGACATTGCCTTCCAGGACCTTGTGGACGACTACGACGCAGTGGTTATCTCGGCAGGGTGTCAGATTGCTCAGAACATGGGCATTCCTGGCGAAGACCTGAAAGGCGTGGTTACCGGTATCGGCTTCCTGGAGGACGTCAACCTGGGGCAGGAGGATGTCTGGGTCGGCAAGAAGGTTGTTACCGTTGGTGGTGGTTTCACATCAATGGACTGCGTGAGAACGGTGCTCCGGATGGGCTCCGAAACGTCGATCATGACCTACCGTCGATCAATCCAGGAAATCCCGGTCGAGGAGCTCGAGCTGGAAGAAGCTGAGATCGAAGGCGTTGAGATCATGTACATGGTTTCACCAACTCGAATCATCGGAGAT
>JBGTJM010000362.1:0-5924 GCA_041745115.1 Thermomicrobiales bacterium | reverse complement strand
GAAAGATCCTCCCAGCCGCAGTTCCACCGCTCCATCGCGCCTGTCCGGAAGCTTTCGACAACGACGTCAGCAGTCTCGACGAGCCGTTTGAACACTGATTGCCCTGCCGGCGTAGTGATATCCAGAGTGAGACCACGTTTGTTGCGGTTGGTGCTGAGGAAGTAGGTGCTGTGGCCATTCCAGAATGGCGGAAATCCGCGGGTGGTATCACCCGATCCAGGCTGTTCGATCTTGATGACGTCCGCGCCCAAGTCTCCGAGTGTCATGGCTGCGAAAGGTCCGGCCAGGGCTCGACTGAGGTCGAGGACGCGAATTCCGTGTAGTGCACCATTCATAGTCTTAACTCTACCCTGAGACTCGGTGTGCCACGGCGGCGACCCGATCGTCATTCTGCAGGCGACAACGCCGAGTTGCCGAAGCGACGGTGAACTGTGTAGTTGAGGACTGGTTTGCCACGTTTTTCGCTTGACACTGGTTTGACCCGATGCGTAGCATTCACACACCCAATCGCTGGTCTCCTGCGTAGGTCCTGGAGACCGTAGCGTTCTTTCAAAGGTTTCTGGTTCGACTTGCTTCGTGTGCACCGTTGTAAACGAGATCGCTTTCTGGCAGTGACGTTTATCGATCTGCTGGGCTTATCGAGGACCACAGCATGGGGCGATACCTGGTTCGGCGCATATTGATCTCGATGATCACGCTGGTGGCAATCAGTATGGTGATCTTTACGATTCTGGCGATGGCTCCAGGTGATCCTCTTTCCGGTTTCGCTACGAACCCGAACGTGCCACCGGAACTTCGACAGCGGCTTCGCGAGCAGATGGGCCTCGAAGATCCGGTACCCGTGCAGTACACCCGCTGGGCATCCCAATATGCTCAGGGGAACTGGGGTATTTCGTACACTACCCGCACCAGTGCGAGTGACTATGTGCTTGGCCGGTTGCCAGTTACCCTCAAGATCGTGGGCGGCGCGTATTTGATCAGCATTCTGATCGCCATACCCGTCGGCGTGATTTCGGCGGTCAAACAGTATTCGTGGTTCGACAATACCGCAACGACGTTCGCGTTTCTGGGGTTCAGTTTGCCCACTTTTTTCACCGGAATCGTGCTGATCGTAATCTTCAGCGTGCAGTTGAAATGGTTGCCGTTCGTCTACGATGGAACGGTTGAAGGGTTCTGGCCAAATGTGAAGCAGTCGATCATGCCTGTAACCGTGCTGGCGCTGGCGGGAGCTGGCGCACTGACACGGTTTGTACGGGCTTCAATGCTCGAGGTCATTTCCCAGGATTATGTTCGTACCGCGAGGGCAAAAGGGTTGCGAGAGCAGGTCGTAATCGTTTTTCATGCGATGCGGAACGCACTCATTCCAGTCGTCACGATCATCGCCCTGGAGATGCCGGGTGTGGTTGGTGGCGCCGTGATTACCGAGCAGATCTTCCGAATCCCGGGGATAGGTTCGGCTCTTGTTCAGGGGATTCAGGAAAAAGATGTGCCCGTCGTAATGGCCATCACATTTGGCGTCGCGGTACTTGTGGTCATATTCAACATCATTGCCGATGTCCTTTATGCGCTGCTCGATCCAAGGATCAAATATAGCTAGAAGCGCCGAATTGTCAGGTCGGCGCTGGAGGCGGTCGTCATGTCGCAGCAGGTTGGTTTGAGTTCACAGGCAGAGCTCCCTTCTGCGTCTCCTCTATTGAGCGATCTTGCTGGAAGTCCAGGTCAGGCTCGTCGCGATCTCGAGGCTGCAAGGAAGTCGCGGTCCCTCTGGGGTAACGCCTGGCGTCAGTTCAAGCGACACAAGCTGGCAATGGCCGGACTTGTTGTGCTGACGATCATGATTGTTGGGACCTTTTTCGGAAACCTTGTCTATCCCAGAGACGAGAGCTTCATCGACTGGTCGCTGACCGGTCCGATGGGATATGGCTTGTCGCCATCGCTCGAGTATCCCTTTGGGACTGACTCGCTTGGCAGAGATATTCTGGCCAGAGTGCTTTGGGGTGGTCGGATTTCGATTGCGGTTGGGTTGTTAGCGGCCCTGGTGGCGATAACACTGGGAACCGTGATCGGTGCGACGGCCGGTTTTCTTGGCGGCTTCGTCGACAGTTTGCTCATGCGCTTCACTGACATGTTTATCAGCTTGCCGCAGCTGCCGCTTCTGCTACTGATCAGCTTTCTCTACCGGGATGATATCTACAATTTCTTCCAGAAGCGTTTTGGAGACGGCAACCTCGGAATTTTTGTGCTGATCGTGCTGGTCATTGCGGTCCTGAACTGGATGTCCACAGCGCGGCTGGTTCGAGCCCAGTTTCTGTCACTCAAAGAAAAGGAGTTCGTTGAGGCCGCAAAGTCAATAGGTGCACGGGAGTCGACGCTGATGTTCAAGCACATTTTGCCGAATGTGCTGAGCCCGATCATTGTGGCGGCGACTCTGGCAGTGGGCGCTGCCATTATCACCGAATCGTCGCTCTCGTTTCTGGGGCTGGGTTTCCCATCCGACGTACCTACCTGGGGACGGCTTCTGTTTGATTACAAGGATTTCATTCAGCTTGCGCCGTATCAGTCCATTCTGCCTGGATTGATGATCTTCCTGACCGTGCTCTCAATCAACTACGTCGGTGACGGGCTGAGAGACGCGCTCGATCCGCGAAAGGCGCGCTAAACCGCCAGGAGTCCTCTTCTTGTGGCGAGCGTGACCGCTTCGGTGCGACTTTCGGCGCCGAGCTTGGCCAGAATTGAACCTACGTGGAACTTCACCGTGTGCTCGCTGATTCCTAGCGAGTGAGCGATTGATTTGTTTGGCATCCCGATCGCCACAAGCTCCAAAACCTGACTTTCTCGTGTGGTCAGCCGATCAGCGTCGGTCGTTGCTGGCTGAATGGGCTGGCGCCAGCTGATCCCGGTTGAGGCCGCGTACATTGAGTCGATGAGTGTCAGACCCTGGACGACAGCAAAAATGGCTGTGTGCAAAGTGGGCGCATCGACTTCTGCCGGCAGGACGGCCAGAGGCCGTTCAGAAAGTTGTGGAAGGTCGGCCAACGGCCCCTCGACAATGAGTACTTGTGGCGTATGGAGCTCATCCGGATCCGGGTCGTCCGGTTGGCTGGCACCCGATGCCAGATAGGACACCTGGACATCAGGAACTCGTCGAATGGAATCCGGGCTGATTTCCGAACGCACTTGGACATCGAGGTCTTCGAAAGACTGGAGCATCGCGAGCAGTCCAAGCCGCACGGATGGAAATGGTGCCGAAACGTGCACGAGCAGCCTTTGTCCAGGTTCGCTCACGGAAAGCGGCAGGAATTCGGCCTGGGAGGCCTGCTCAACAATCAATGGATGCAGGTTTCTCTTTTGTCGTCTGCAAAGTCCGGGATGACAGCGAGCTGAGTTGGGTTGCCGCCCCGAAGGATCGTCAACTGCAGTTCAGCGGGCGGGCTGAGGCGCAGCATTGTCGCGGGCACCGTCTCCTGGTCAGCTACCATTCTCCCGTCGATTTCCACTATCACATCCCCGACGATGATTCCCGCCTGATCTGCCGGGCTTTGGTCTGCGACTGATGTGATCAGGAATCCGTTGCGATAGGCTTCGTGACGGATTCGGGCAAATTGACCGGTGATCCCTATGTAGGCACGCTCGTTTTCGACGCCGAAATGGCCAACGAAGTTTTCGACCGCGTTGCTCGGCACTGCGAGGCCAAGCTGGCCGGAAACCCTGGTGCTCACGCCAATGACCTCGCCACGATGGTTGACCAGGGGTCCACCGGAGTTTCCTGGAGCAAAGAGCGTGTCCGTCTGGATGACATCTTCCCGCTGCGGACCCTCTGCAGTATCAGAATGGCCCGAGGCTGCGACGATTCCAAAGGTAATCGCGTCGCGGTAGCCCAGGGGGTGGCCGATAGCCGCGGCAATCTCACCCGTACGAACCATGGATGAGTCTGCGATGGTTGCGGCAGGCAGTCCAGTTTCGGCGATCTTGATGATTGCAAGGTCTCTGGTTGGGTGACGCCGGGCGACGATACCAAGATAGGTTCGACCGTCGGCGAGGACCACATTCATCTTGCCGTCACCACTGACGACATGATTGTTGGTGACGATTAATCCGTCCTCACGCCAGATTGTGCCAGCCCCATTGCCATGCTGGCGATAGAGCAAGACCACGGATTGCCGGACGGTTCTGTAAAGTTCGTGAAGATCGTCGTCGATGAGCGTGCTCAGTTGGGTCATTGAAGGGCTCGCTGCAATCATCACCGGATTCCTGGCTGTAAATGCGCGACCAAAGTGAGAGTCGGCATCGGACTAGCCTCGCTCGCCAACGGTCACAGGATGATCCAGGATCGATCCTCCTCTGATCAATGAGACTGCGGCCTGGTGTCCGACAATCTCCCCTGTGAGATGATCCTGCAATTCTTCAACAGTTGCCACTCTGGTGCCGTCGATCGAGAGCAGGACGTCACCAATCATCAGGCCGCTTTTTTCTGCTGGTCCGTCTGCCTGAATGCTGACGATGACCAGTGCGCGTTCCTGATCGAGGTCAAGGGACGTTCTTAGTGCTGCGTTGAGCTCCACCGATTGCGCGCCTATTCCAAGAAATCCTTTTCGCACTTTCCCGTGGGTCTTCAGGGCGGCGACCACTGATGCTACGGCGTCGAACGGGACAGTCAGTCCGCCGCGGCGCCCGATAGTGGACGAGTTCATGCCGATGACGCCGCCAGACGAATCGATGAGCGCACCGCCCGAAAAGCCAGGCAGCATGGCCGCGTCTGAACGAACGAAACTCTCGATGCTGGTTCCCTCTGAAGTCCTCCACTCACCGCCTACCAGGCTGACGACTCCAAGAGACGCCATGGTGCCATTCTTGCCCGGTCTGCCGACCGCCAGCACGATGTGGCCGGGCTTCGGCGCTGTACTCGAAGCGAGAGCGGGGGAGAGTGAGGCTCCCTGAATCTGAAGGAGCGCGATGTCGCTGCCTTGATCGCGGCCGACCAGGGTGACCTCAAGGGTTGAATCGTCGCTGGTCGTGATCGTTAGATCGTCATCACGCTCTACGACGTGGTTTGCGGTAACAATGAGTCCTTCACTGTTCCAGACGATGCCGCTGGCGGACAGTCGACGACGACCGTGAACCGTAACCAGGCTCGGAGCGATGATCTCCACTGCTCTGGCAAGTTCGTTCGAGAGCGCTGCCAGAACGCTCGCGGGTTGAAGAGGGGTTTCCTGAGACATTGACTGCTTTCCTTTCGCGGCTGGAAATCCGAGCCGTAGAACCAACAGTACGCGTGCGTTGGCAGCGCAACATCACTCGGCCGACCTGGAGATGACCCGGAAAGATGGCTAGGGCCAGTGCTACAGAAGCGAAGAATTGCCTGCTGGTGCTTGACGTGTTGCCGCATCAGGCCCGAACATGGCCCGGGCTTCGTGGATTCCATTTGGATGGTCAGGGAAAGGCGAGGAGATGAAACTCGAACCCTTTGCGCTCGAGCGATGGATGACGACCTGGGAAACGGTGGTTTCGTATGATATCGCCGAAAGCGGGATCTATCCCCTAACAACCCAGGAGCTCCTGGATTTGCTCGATCCGGTGGAAGCGGAGTCGGTGCGCGAGTCGATGATGGATATCCGGCTTGGTTACACCGAAGCACGTGGAACGAATGCGTTGCGGACGACGCTGGCTGAGACCTACGTGGATGTTGGGCCCGAAGAGATCCTTGTGACCACGGGCGCAATCGAGGCGAACTTCCTGCTGTTCACGACATTGCTGGCAGCTGGGGACCATGTAGTTGCTGTTTACCCTGCCTACCAGCAGCTCTACGGTGTGGCTCAGGGGATTGGATGTGACGTGACCCCGTGGACTGTGGGCCACTCCGATGGGAGGTTCGGGTTCGATCTGGACGAGCTCGAGCGCCTGGTTCGACCAAATACCAGAATGAT
>JBGTJM010000361.1:0-13499 GCA_041745115.1 Thermomicrobiales bacterium | reverse complement strand
GACGTCGATCGGGTTCACGATCAAGGCAAATGTGCCGGGTGCGCTTTTCTCGATCATCGAGCCGTTCGCCAGGGAGCGGATCCAGCTGACAAAGATCGAAAGCAGACCGACGAAGGCGTGGCTGTGGGAATATGTGTTTCTTGTCGATTTCGAGGGACACAGAGTCGATGCGCCAAATGCCGCGGTGCTCGAAGAGATCGCCCAACACTGCGAAACGCTCAACGTCTTTGGCTCTTACCCACGGTTCCGGTTTGAATCCTCAACCGGATTTCCGGATTTGTCGTCGCGGGCTGGATCGAGCTAAATGAGCGATTTCATTCGGTTGATTCTCGATGATGGGCTGGATACGACGATGCTCGTTGAGCCTTTCCGGTTGGGATGGGTGGAAAATGAGTCGGAGGTGCAGCTGTCCCACCGATTGCGTGCAGAAGAGGTCGGCAGTGAAGACATTGCGCTGGTTCCTGCGCCAGAGTTCAGCTTGCTTGTCGACACGCACGTGGTTTGCCCCGACATCGCCGTGATCAATTCTGCCTTCGCGGCCGTGTCGATGAGGTCGCTGGATCGCCCTGATTCATTTGAGGAAGCGGTGGTGTCCTTCAATGGAACGACGGCCACAGGGGAGTTGCTGGCGCGAGCGCTCATCTGGCCTTATTTCGGGATTCGTGTTTCGAGATGGATTGACGGACCTGATGCCACTGCTCAAATCACGGTCGTCGAGGGCCCGGAAGCCATCGTCGATCCTGAGGAAGGCTATGCGGAGGACCTTGGTCGTGCCTGGTTTGTCATGACGGGGATGCACGTTGTTTCCCACGTGGTGGTGGTGCCGAGAGGGTGTAGCGCTGAAACGCTGCAAGTGGCAATCGAGCCGTTGAGGGCGAGCCAGCGGGTTGCGCACGAGCGGAGGCGAGAGCTGCGACTGATCCTGGACGAGAAGCTTGGGGTGCCACGAGATCGATTTGTCAGTTACTTTGCTCAGCAGCAGTACCAAATGGGCGAGCCTGACAGAGCAGCGTTCGCGGCGTTGATGGTCAAAGGCGCCGGCGGAAGCCGATATCTGGCGATTTCCCGGATTGCCTACACGGATGATGTGCCCGTTGGGGAGCAGAACGCCTAATTAGCGAAATCGGCTGCGGTCATTGCGGTTGCTCGATCGCGAAGCTCGGCGAATAACACGGTGCTCAGGTACCGCTCCCCTGTATCTGGCAGAACCGCGACAACCAACTTCCCGGCGTTCTCGGCTCTCGCTGCAACCACGCGACCAGCAAAGGCCGCCGCACCGCATGAAATCCCTTTGAGCAGGCCTTCTTTTCGCATGAGCTCGCGCGCGGCAGTGATCGCTTCATCGCCGGACACCTGCAGGATTTCATCGACCACCGTTCTATCAAAATTGTCCGGAATGAAGTTGGCGCCAATACCCTGGATTTTGTGGGTTGAGGCTGGTTGTCCGGAAAGCACTCGGGATTCCGCGGGTTCGACAGCGATTACTTGCACTGACGGCTTGAGTTGCTTGAGGACCTGCCCGACCCCTGAAACCGTGCCACCAGTTCCCACCCCTCCAACAACGAGATCCACTTCACCTGCCGTGTCATCCCAGATTTCGAGCGCGGTCGACTCTCGGTGAATTTTGGGATTGGCGGGATTCGAGAACTGCATGGGCATCCAGCCGCCTGGAGTCTTTCGCACGAGGTCTTCAGCGATGCGTATTGCGCCAGTCATGCCCTCGGCTGCCGGGGTGAGGACAAGCTCTGCTCCATATCCGAGCAGTAGCACCCGCCGTTCGAGGCTGAACGATTCCGGCATCGTTAGGATCAGTCGGTATCCTTTTGCCGCCGCCACCCAGGCCAGGGCAATTCCGGTATTGCCGCTCGTGGGCTCGATGATGACGGTATGGGACGGATCGATGATTCCCTGGGCCTCGGCTTCCTCGATCATCGAGACGCCAATGCGGTCTTTCACCGAGAAACCAGGTGAGAACGACTCGAGCTTTCCAACAAGTTCAGCATGAGTGTTCGGAGCAAATCGAGACAAGCGGACGAGCGGTGTGTTTCCAATCAGCTGGGTGGCGTCGTCGGCGATGAGCGGGCGTGTTCGCCGAGTCACATTGAGTTTTTCGAGCGTTGTGTGGGTGGTCATTGGCAGAGAGAGCTCCAGTCCTGATGATTTCACTGAAGCGAAGATACTGCGAATCGCAGTTGTTTATCAATGAACCTCACTATTCAATTGGATGGCTGATCGCCCGGAGGGAGGGTTCGAATCTCGCTCTGGTAGTCTGCTTCACTGCCGATCCACGATGATCCGTCTTCGTACCATTCCTTTTTCCAGATAGGCACAATTTCCTTGATTCGCTCGATGGCGTAGCGGGCCGCATCGAAAGCCTCTCCCCGGTGGGGCGAGGATATGCCAATGATGACGCTGGCTTCGCCGACCTCGAGTGAACCGAATCGGTGGATGATAGCAATCCTGCCAACAGTCCAGCGCTCTCTGATCTCTGTCCCAATTTTGGCCAGCATCTTCTCCGCGGCGGGTTCGTATGCCTCGTAGTCGAGTCGAATGACGCTCTTTCCGCGGGCGTGGTCTCGGACTGTGCCGACAAAGAGGGCAATTGCTCCGGATGCGTCGTCTGCTACAAGGCGCTGGACCGTTTCCGTGTTGAGCCGGGACTCTGTGACACTGAACACGTCTCGGACGGTGTCTATACTTCCGCCACTGACCGGCGGAATGAAAGCGAGCTCGTCGCCATCACTCAAGGCGTGTTCCCGATTGACATACTCCTGATTGACCATTGTCAGACAGGCTGCGAATGCCCGATGCAGCCTGAAGTCTGACTCGGCAAGGTGTTCGATGGCGCTCTCGACTGTGGCTCCATCCGGCAGGACAAGGTCGGCTTTTCCAGTGCCGGCCAGTTCCCGAATAGACGCAAAGTAACGAACTGAAATGTTCATGAGTGGTCGCTGTCCCTTGTACTTCAAAGCCGGTGGCAAGTATGCACCGCATTCATACAGGTCGACGATCAGGAGCCGGGGTGATCGACATGATATGGTCTGATTCGCGAGTGACTTGAGTGATTGGGAGTACGGACTCTGAAAATGGAATGTGGGCACCACTTGATGTATTCAGGGGTGGATCAATGACTGAGTCATTTCGGCGGAGAGTCGTGGGTCTGGATGATGTTGGAGAACTCACTGCGTTTTTCAACGTCTGTGAGATTGCCGACTTTGGCTCTCCGGATTATGAGGTGGAGGAGGTCCGCGACGAATGGGCCGATCTCGATCTGGATGCGGATCTAATGGTGCTGGAGGGTAATGATGGGCGCATTGTTGGCACGATGACGGTGACGTCAGATGGTCCAGCAGTATTCAATGCCTCAGGTTACGTTCATCCTGAAGCAAAGGGGCGTGGCGTTGGAACGCGGCTCGTTGCATGGAGCGAGGAGCGGGCACGCACAAGTGGCGACCGAGGAAGTGTAGATCGGTCAGTGCTTATCAACTGGGTCGTTGCGACGAATGAAGGCGCGGCCGGGATTCTGCGGTCGCGCGGATACCACCGAATAAAGCAGTTTGCGCGGATGGAGATCGAGCTGGAGAAAGGGCCCGAGGCGGCCGGTCTGCCGACTGGATACTCGTTTCGACCATTCGATGAGGAACGTGACCTGCCCGGAATCTACGCCGTTGTAGAGGATTCGTTTGCAGAGCATTGGACAGCCACGCCTCGCACCTACGAGACCTGGAGCAAGACGGCGCTTGGCAGCGGATACGAGCCGAAGCTCTGGGCTCAGGTATTCCACGGGGATCAGCGGGTGGGCGTGGCGATCGGGCAGAATCTGGCTGGTTATGGGTGGATCAAATGGGTCGGCGTGATGAAGGAATATCGGGGAAACGGGATCGGTCTGGCGATGTTGCGGAATCAGTTCGAGCGGTACTGGGGAATGGGAATTCGATCGATTGGACTAGGGGTTGATACCGACAATACGACCGGCGCCAAGGCCCTCTACGAGCGAGCCGGCATGAACCAGTCGAGAAGTCACGATGCATGGGAGATTACATTGGAGCCCGCGTCAGAAAGCGATCCAATGTGTCAGGATGAGTTGGTGATCTGACCCGTGAGCAGGGCAGCCAGTTGTTCACCGGGTTGATATGGTGCGTCGCGAGGCGGAACCACCAGCAAACCGTTTGTGCCAACAAACGATGTGAGGCGAGAAGAAGCCTGGCTGCCTCGCACGCTGGCAGTAAGCGCGCCTGTCGGTGATTGGGCGATAAGAGCCCGCTGATATTCGATGCGGTCGGTTGGATGAACAACATGCTCGAGTTCCACGAGGACTTGCGGTCTGGACCAATTCGTGAGCCCCTGCATTTTCCGAATCGATGGTCTGAGAAACAGCTCGAAGGAGACGAGGGCAGACACTGGATTTCCTGGCAATCCGAAAATCAGCGTGGTGCCGGCCGTCGCGAAGTTGAGTGGTTTTCCGGGCTTGAGGAAAACCCGCCGGAAATGAACCTGCGAAATGCCGGGAAGAATGGCCTTGACGAGATCGAGATCGCCCATCGACACGCCACCGCTGGTGACGACGATGTCACTCTCGGCAACCCGTTCATGGAGAAGTTTCTCTAGAAGATCTCGTTGATCGGGAGCCTGGCCCTGCCAGACAACTTCCGCCCCTGCAGCTTCGATGGCTACGACGAGGGCCGGACGGTTGGAGTCGCGAATCTGGCCAGGATTCAGCTGGGATCCGCTGGAGGCAAGTTCGTCACCAGTAGAGATGACGCTGACCTGCGGTTTTCTGAAGACGGGAACTGTATGGAAACCCATGCTCGCGAGAATACCGATTTCTGCCGGTCCCAGCGTGGTCCCGGAGGTCAGCAGGAGCGCACCTTTCGAGACATCTGAAGCAATGGGCCGAATGTTTTCGCCGGGCGAAACTGACTCCTGATGGATGATCACGTGATCGTCGGCAAGCTCGGTGTTTTCGACCCGAACGACCGCGTCCGCACCATGAGGAACTGGTGCACCTGTCATGATTCTGACTGCTGTGCCGTGGGTTACTTTGGTGTCGATGATGATCCCGGCTGGCTGATCGCCAACGATTTCGCGCCAGGGGGAGGGATCGTTTGCGAAGACCGCGAAACCATCCATTGTCGAAGCTGGAAAGGGTGGATGGTCTTCGGGGGCCAGGACGTCCTCGCCGAGCACGCGCCAAGCGGCCCTGGCGAGCCCTGCAGCCTCGACTGGTAGCTGGTGGGTGTGTTCAAGCGTGATTGCAAGAGCTTCGGCAGGTTGTAGCAGGCGGTCGAGGTGCGTATCCAGGGGGCCGATTCTCCTGGTGATGAGGAACGGGAAATGCCGTGATTTCTGGGCAAGTTTGCCAAAGCGCATGGTAACATGAAGGGTCACTGGCGCCTTTCAGCGTTACACGTTGAGGCAAGCGCCGAGTCAGTTGAGCGCGTTATCAGTATCCCATCTCAGCGCGTTCCAGCGTTGAATCTTTGATTGTTCATCCGCAAGACGTACTGGCAAACGAGCATGCCGCATTCCCAACCGAACCTGGCGAAACCGATGTCTGACCAGGATGCCGAGCCCGAGGTGACTATCGTGACAGTCTCGGATGCGTCGCTGCAGCAGGTCGTTGAAGCCCGGGCCGCTGAGCTCCTGGAGGAGTCCCGGAAGCATGGGTTTGCTGAGGCAAATGTTGAGCTGATCGAGCGAGCGTTGCGATTTGCGATAGCTGCTCATGAAGGCGAGCTGCGCCGTTCAGGCGAGCCGTACGTCTTCCATCCTATTGAAACAGCTGCGATTCTTACTGAGATCAGGCTGGACGCGGAAACTGTGGTCGGCGCACTGCTACATGATGTCGTAGAGGACAGTGGCATCAGCCTCGAGACCATCGAGGAGCAGTTTGGCCAGCGAGTTGCAACGCTTGTCGATGGTGTCACCAAATTGAGTCGGTTGCCGTGGACTGGTGACGACGAACCACCAGCAAGAGAACGAGAAGCGCAGGCCGAAAGCCTGCGCAAAATGTTTCTGGCGATGGCGGATGATATCGGAGTGGTGCTCATCAAGCTGGCGGACCGTCTCCACAATATGCGCACTTTGCAGCATATGCCGCCAGAAAAGCAGATCAAGATAGCGCAGCAAACACTGGAGATATACGCGCCGCTGGCCAATCGCCTAGGCATCTGGCAGCTCAAGACCGAGCTCGAAGACCTCGCTTTCAAGTACCTCCAGCCGCATGAGTACGAAATGATTCGGCGACAGCTGGAAGCGCGAGGCAAGGCACTCGAAGAGTATGTCGATCGAGTGAAACGCATTCTGAAGGATGAGCTGAAACTGCAGGGTATCGACGCCCGACTTTCAAGCCGCACCAAGCATATTTACTCCATCTACCGAAAAATGAATCTGAAGCGGCGCAAGCTCGATGAGATCTACGACGTGATTGGAATCCGCGTGATCGTGGACGAGAAGAGAGATTGCTACGGCGCGCTCGGCGTGATTCACGACATGTGGCATCCGATTCCGGGCGAGTTCGATGATTATGTGGCCACGCCCAAAGAGAGCATGTATCGCAGCCTGCACACGGCTGTCATTGGCCCCGAAGGACAGGCCCTCGAGATACAGATTCGTACCGAGGAAATGCACGAGGTCGCTGAGTACGGGGTGGCGGCTCACTGGCGCTACAAAGAGGGGCGGAAGGCGGACTCTCGGGTTGAAGCCAAGATCGCCTGGTTGCGTCAGCTAATGGACTGGCGCGAAGAGATGAGCGACGCCGAGGAGTTCGTCGAATCGCTCAAGTCGGATGTGTTCAAGGACCAGATCTACGTGTTCACGCCGCGCGGCGACATCATCGAGCTACCTGCAGGGGCAACGCCGGTCGACTTTGCCTATCGCATTCATACCGAGGTTGGCCATCAATGCGTTGGTGCGAAGATCAACGACCGGATGATCCGGCTGGACCATAAACTGCAAAACGGCGATGTGGTCGAGGTCGTAACCAGCCGGGCGAAAATGGGTCCAAGCCGGGACTGGCTGCAGGATGAAAGCGGTTATGTGACAACTGCCAGCGCCCGGGAGAAGATCAGGCAGTGGTTCCGCCGCCAGCAACGAGACGAGAATGTTGCGCAGGGAAAGGACATTCTGGAGAAAGAGCTGCGTCGGCTTGGTCTGGATCTGAAAGCCGAAGAGATCCTGACTCACTTTCCCCGGTATGCCAAGGTCGAGGATTTTCTGGCTGCCATTGGCTATGGTGGCGTATCGGCGCAATCGATTGCAAACAAGCTCGGCGAGAATGGTGCGAAAGAGGTCCTGACAGCCAATCCGCACATTGCCAAGCCGAAAACTCCACAGCGGCTGGTTTCAGGCGGTATCGGCGACCTGCTGATGAATCTGGCAGCATGCTGCAGACCCGTCAACGGGGACACGATTATTGGATATGTGACGCGCGGTCGTGGGATTACGGTCCACCGAAACGATTGTCCCAACATCGCGAACCTGTCCGACATCGAGCGACTGATCCCGGTGACCTGGGACGAGCGGGGCAAGGACGAGACGTTTCCGGTTCCGGTGGTCTTGCGGGCCTTCGATCGGGTCGGTTTGCTGAAAGATATTTCGACCCTGCTTGCAGATGAGCGGGTGAACATTCTCTATACCCACACTCGAACACATGAAGACCGGGAAGTGACCATCGACATCACGGTCGAGGTCGCTGATGTTGGGCAACTCAGCCGCGTTCTGCACAAACTGGATGGCATACAGGGAGTGTTCGAGGTCCATCGCGACACTACCAGCGCTCGAGCCTTTGGCGCGACGGCATAATGACCGGAAAACCGGTACTTTCGCTTGGCGAAATACTGATCGACCTTATCGCTTCGGATGAGTCCACGTCGCTGGAGTCGGTTTCTTCACTCGATGTTCGACCGGGCGGGGCGCCGGCTAATGCGGCCGTCGCATTGGCCCGGCTTGGCGAGCCATCGGCTTTTTGTGGAGTAGTGGGCACTGACCCATTCGGGAACCGAATGGTGAATGCGCTTGCAACCGAGGACGTGAACGTCGCCGCGCTTCGCCAGGAAGCGGGCGCCAACACGAGTATTGCATTTGCGTGGAAGAACCTCAGAGGGGACGGCGAGTTTCGGATTCTGCGCATGGCAGATGTCCTGCTCGATTCCTCCGATATCGAACGAGCGGCGATTCACAACTCGGCTGCAATTGTTGTTGGTTCGGTTTCGCTCACGGCGGAGCCTTCGCGGTCGGCGGTTTATCTGGCGGTTGAGCTAGCGAAACGTGCCAGCGTGCCGGTCTGTTTCGATGCGAACATTCGCCCTTCGCTTTGGAGCGACCGGGCGGAGATGGCTAGAATCTGCGGTCCGGTGCTTCAGCAGGCGGATCTGATCAAACTGAGTCTTGATGATGCCAACGCGCTGTTCGGAGAGGCTCAGAATGGGTCGGAAGTCATCGATGGGCTCACTACCGAGCTATGCACGTTCGTTGTGGTGACTGACGGGGCACGTGGGACGTGGTTCAGTTCCAGGAAAAATGGCACTTTGGCCGCACCAGTACTGGTCCCTTCGTTCGAGGTGAATGCCGTTGATCCGACTGGCGCTGGAGACGCGTTCACGGCTGCATTGGTTTCGCGGCTGATGGCAAATCGATGGCGGACTCTATCCAAGGTCGACGTGCAATTTGCGTCTGCTGCAGGTGCGCTGGCGACGACCAAGCGCGGCGCCATGGCGTCGTTGCCAACGGCCTCTGAAGTGCAGGCGTTTCTCGGCAACCAACTCTGAGTTTGTTCGGCGTCGAGGCTATCCGGGACCAGAGAATGCCTCAGGACCTCGTGCTACAGGTGTTAATCACATTGCCATCACCGTCTGACCCAGTTGCCATTGCGATCTTCGGTTTTGAGATCAGGTGGTATGCGCTGTTCATCCTGACAGGTGTGGTTAGCGCGATCGCATTGATTCGATGGTTGGCTCGAAAACGAGGACTCGATCCTGAGTTTCCGGTCGATGCTGCACCGTGGATCGTGCTTCTGGCGGCGATCGGGGCCAGGCTCTACTACCTGATGTTGAGTCCGGGCTACTACGCTGCCAATCCTGGTGAAGCGATCAACGTGCGACTGGGCGGGCTTACGGTGCATGGAGCTCTGGCCGGTGGCGCGATTGGGCTGTTTCTCTACTGTCGTCACCGGAACCAGCGGTTCCTGAGCTGGGGTGATCTGATCATTGCCGCCGTGCCACTTGGCCAGGCTATCGGTCGATGGGGGAACTGGGCGAATCAGGAAGCGTTCGGCAAGCCGTCATCCCTGCCGTGGGCAGTGGAAATCGATCCCGAAAGTCGCCCGAGATCGTACGCTGAGTTTGAAACGTTTCATCCGGCATTTTTGTATGAATCGGTCCTGAATCTTCTGATAGCGGGAGCGCTGGTGTTTGTTGTTCTGCGAATGCCTGGTAGTCGATGGTGGCGGGAGGGGGACGCGATCTGGATGTATGCCGTGATGTATGGGGCCGTGCGATTTGCGATAGAGAGTATTCGAACCGACAGTCTGTACATTGGTCCTTTGCCAGCCGCATACTGGCTGAGCTGGGGACTGATCGCGCTTGGAATCGCTATGATGATTGTGAGAAGAAGCATCTGGCCGGGAAGATTCATCGAAGGGAACGTTGAATCTGATCCGGCGGCGACGATGCCTCAACCGTCTGATTCGTCCTGAGCTCAAAATGATGGAAACACAGCATGGATAGTGCGATGAGTGGTCGCTATGGCGAGGTCATATGGCGGAGTCTAGGGGAAGTCCTAACCGCGCACGTCGACGGGCTCCTGCGAGAGGGCATTGTCGACAGCGACGCCCATTCCGACCTGGTGAGTACTATCGATTCGGTGACGCCTGCAACGCCTCCAACTGGGTCGCTCCTTGAGCGCGCTCGCGAGTTCGAGGATCGAGTCGATGCACTCTGTCCTCCGAGAGTGAAGGGAGTCGTGCGAACGGGCCGCGGAACAGCGGAAACGATCCAGACGGTGGCACGCCTGCTGGTGCGGCAAAACCTTGTCGTGGTTGGTTTGGAAGTTGAATCAATGATGGAAGCATTGCTTTCGGTGGCGGGAGCACACGTTGCTACGATGCTCCCGGTCTTTGCCAGGAGCGAGCCAGTTCAACCTACGACACTGGCACATTTTCTGGGGGGCACGACTGGCTCTCTGAGTCGTGCTTCTGATGGTCTCAGGCATGCGGCCGAGGTTGTCAATCAATCTCCGATGGGATCAGCGGCAATGGCATCGTCGCGATTCGCGCCGGACCGGCGCACCATCGCTAGGGCGCTGGGATTCGATGACATCGTCGTCAATACATTCGATGCCGTTGCCGCTGTGGACTACCTGGCGCTTTCTGCTCGCTCGGTTGGGTCCGTTGCAATGTCGGTCGATCGGCTCATTCGCGCAATTGAAGACTGGATAAAGGCGCTACCGGAGTCGTTTGTGGTTGGCGACGATTATGTCAGTCGTCTTCCGGATGTTCCCCAGGTCCGGTTGCCGGCGCTTTTTGCTCCGCTGCGAGATGCGGTGGATGAGGTCACGATGCGGGTCGACAGTATCGAAGCATGGACTCGGCGCGCTGAATATGGCCCACAACTTTATCTCGATCTGCCTTTGATGGCGCTGGCTGAGGCTGGGGAGCGCTGCGTGGATGCCCTGGGCATCGCCAGAACGCTGCTGACCGAGGCTATCACTGTGAATCGGGCAGTTCTGGGCAACAGAGCCGGCAAGGCGTTTCTGACCATAAGTGACCTGGTCGATTTCCTGATACTGGAGGAGCAGATTGCGCCTGGAGATGCGCAGATTATCGCGGCAAGAGTGCTTGGAATGGTGCGAGACCAGGGGATCGAGATCGCGGCGATTACGCGCGAGATCGTGGACGCAGCAGGGCTGCTAGTGATTGGTCGGGAAATCGGCATCGAGTTCGAGGCGCCCAGCAGATATCTGGCGCCTCGACGGTTCATCGAGAGCAGAACCGCAGAGGGCGGGCCGGCGCCTTCTGAGGTGCGGCGGTGGATAGGCGAGGAGCAACGTCGGGTGGCCAGTCGACGGGTAGCGTGGGAAGCGGACCGGGCGAGATTCCGGCCGACCGTTGCTGACGATGGCCCGGCTCTTGCGGAATAGGATGGAGTCGCTGAACTGCTGGCCCGGTAGTTTGTTATTGTAAGTGGTGAATGGGATTCAACAGCGAAAGGATCGATACACATTAGTAAAGAACTTCATGAAACATCGCGGCCTCGTGAGCAAGCGTTGCTCGTCGCAGTCGATCGATATGGTGTCAGCTGGCAGGTCGAGGACTCGCTGGAGGAGTTGGCGCGTCTTGCAGAATCAGCCGGAGCGTATGTCGTCGGGTCGGTTTCCCAGAAACTGAGCCACCCTCTGGCAGGGACGTACATTGGCAAAGGCAAACTCGAGGAAATCAGGGAACTGCGAGACCAGCTCGAGTATGACCTCATCATCTTCAATGATGAGCTCTCGCCGTCTCAGCAGCGGAATCTGGAAAAGGCGCTCGACGTCAAGATTATCGATCGCACTGCGCTCATCCTCGATGTATTCGCCAGACGAGCGCTGACGCACGAGGGCCGCCTCCAGGTAGAGCTGGCGCAACTGGAGTATCGCCTGCCACGCCTGACCGGATTGTGGACCCACCTTTCCCGCCAGAGTCAGGGGGGGGTTGGGCTTCGAGGTCCAGGTGAAACACAGCTCGAGTCAGACAGGCGAGAGATCGGAAAGCGAATTGCCTTTATCAAGACTCAACTTGCCGATGTTCACCGACACCGGGAGCTCTACCGTGAGAATCGCCGGGGCAAGAGTGTGCCGGTCGTGGCGCTGGTCGGATATACAAACGCCGGCAAGAGCACGTTGCTCAACGCGCTGACCGGGTCGAATGTGCTGGCTGAAGACAAGCTCTTTGCGACGCTCGATCCAACGACCCGCAGGGTGGAGCTTCCAGGTGGGCGGGCGGTGTTGATCACCGATACTGTTGGATTCATCAACAACCTACCGACGATGGTCATCGCCGCGTTTCGATCAACTCTCGAAGAGATCAGTGAGGCGACGGTACTGGTGCACGTAGTCGATATCACGCATCACAATGCCAAAGAGCAAGCGGAGACGGTGGAGTCGGTCCTGGAAGACCTGGGAAACGACGACAAGCCGGTTGTCCTGGCATTGAATAAGGTGGATCAGCTCGACGGCGAACGAGAGGCCGCTTCTTCGGAGATGCTCAGTGAATTGACGCTGGTCGACGAGCGAGTGGCGGTTTCCGGTAAGACCGGCGCTGGTCTTGATCACCTGCTGCAGGCCATTGAATCTGCACTCGAGGCTCAGCAGCGGTTTGTGGACGTTGAGCTGGTGGTGCCTTACTCGCGATCCGACGTGGTCGACCGAATGCACCGAGTTGGTCGGGTAGAGGACACGCAATACGACGAACGTGGTGCAACGATTACCGGCACGGTGCCTGAAGCAGCAATCGCAGGATTTGCTCCATTCCTGGCCATCCGTGGTTCTGGACCGAAGGTTGGCAGCGTTGCTGAGCAACCTTCCCGACGTCCTGAATCTGCGGCCTGACGATGCTTCGCTTTGGACCAGGGACGAAACAGTGACAAGCGGTGGCCTGGTAGATGGCAAATCCCCACTGACCTATCGAGATGCAGGCGTCGATATTGACAAGGCGTCTGGGTCGCTGGATGCGATTCGGCGAATGGCTCAGTCAACACTCTCACCCGATCAAATGAGTGGCGCAATCGGTCACTTTGGGGGGGTGTTTCGGCTGGAGGCTGGTCCCGAGCGATTTCTTGTTGCGAGTGCCGACGGTGTTGGCACGAAGCTGAAGCTGGCTTTTGTGCTGGGAGGCGACGCGCACCGACAGGTTGGAGCCGACCTCGTCAATCACTGCGTCAACGACATTCTTGCTTGCGGGGCGCGACCGCTCTTTTTTCTCGACTATGTTGGAATGGGTGCGCTCGAGGCGGAGGTGCTCGAACTGCTGGTCGATGGAATCTCGGCCGCTTGCCGTGACAATGGGTTGGCCCTGATCGGTGGCGAAACCGCGGAGATGCCCGGTATGTATTTGCCGGGAGAGTATGACGTCGCCGGGTTCATCGTGGGAGAGGTCGATCCGAGTCGATTCATCAGTGGGTCTCAGGTCGAAGAGGGAGATTTGCTGATCGGGTACGCATCGACCGGTCTGCACACGAATGGCTACAGTCTAGCGAGAGCAGCATTCGGCTTGAATGGGGAGTCAACGCATGACCGTCAGTTGCTCAACCAGTCGCTGGAGGGCACGGAAACCACGATAGGGGAAGCGTTGATGGCGCCTCATCGAAGCTATCAGTCTCGGCTTTGGCCCTTGATGGACCTTGAGATCGTGCGGGGAGTGGCTCATATCACCGGGGGTGGCCTGATCGACAACGTGCCGCGCATTCTTCCGGAAGGACTGGGCGCAGATGTCGAGCTGGCAGCATGGACGCCAAATCCCATATTCG
>JBGTJM010000360.1:0-3565 GCA_041745115.1 Thermomicrobiales bacterium | reverse complement strand
GCGCTGGCCCGCGAACTCGGACCGGAGGTGCGCGTGAACGGCATCGCCCCCGGCAACATCATCTGGTCGGACAATATGGAAAAAGCCGAGACGCCGGCCATGGTGCTGGAGCGAACCTGCCTGCAGCGCCAGGGTGAACCGGCCGACATCGCCCGCACGGTGCGCTTCTTGCTGGAGGACGCGCCGTATGTGACCGGTCAGATTCTGGCCGTGGACGGCGGTCGCAATCTGTTCATCTGATCACCGGACCGGTGAGCGGGGAAAGGCCTGACCACCGGGCGAGATTCACGAGGCAGCAGGCACCGTCCGTGCCTGCACAGTCACGCCAGCAAAGGAACCCTCCGATGTCGTTGATCTTTCAAATTTTCGATAACGTCGATGTCTTGGCAGCCGGGCTGTTTCAGCGCAAGTTTGGTGGCGCGCCCCCGCCGCCGGATTGGCCCCATCACATCTGCGGATTCTGGCAACAACCCGGATCCCTGAGCTTGCTGTCGTACGTTCACTTCGGGCGCTTTGAGGACATCTGCCTGGTTGGCGGCATGTGCACGGATGGTGATTTGATTCGATCGCTGCCTGACGCCGCTCGTGCGGCGCTTCGCCAATATCCGAGCATCGCTCAGGCGTCACTGGAATATGGCTTCGAAACGCTCAAGGATCGATTCGATGCATTCTTTGGTCTGGTCGAGAACCCGCGTGCTCTGGAAGTGGACCTGGCCGCCGGCTTTGTGGAAACCGAGCATCGCCACCTGGTTCGCTATCTTCCTCGTCCCTTGTCGGATGATCGTCTGCAAGCGCTGACGGCGAAGGCCCTTGGTGTAGGGCCCTTCTAGGGACCCCATGAACAAGTCCCGCGCCCGCGTCCGATTCACGCCAGTATGGCTTCGAGCTCCTCGGGCGAATGCCAATGCTCGCCGCAGACGTAGCGAGGAATCTCAAGAACATTGGTTTGCGCGGTGACCGCGGCACCGCCCGTGGTAAACGCAGCTTGCACGAAGTCGTGCGCTGGGAAGTAGCTCTCGATCAAATACCGAGGGGCTTGCCCATAAGGATATGCGAACAGGCCGTTGGCGTAACGGCCCAACATGGATTGCAGATACTGATGCGCAGTCTTGATCTGTGCGTCGGCATCATCAACATTGTCCACGACCATGAATGAGTTTCTGCTGTCGCGCGAATGCGCGACTTCTTGCAGGCTGCCGTGCAAGTGGTCCCAGCTGTGGTTTGCGACTGTCAGGACTCCGGATTGCGCTGCCTCGTACCACCAGACATCGCGCCATTGACTGCGACCAGCAATGCATGTCCGATCGAGCTCGACGCGCGCCTGCGGCGAAACGATGACGAACGACGTGGCATTGGCTTGACCACCATCCTGGCCCAGATCGGAGGCCTGTTCCCGGAGGATTCTTGCCATGCTCTTCAGATGGCCAAAATCCGGGTGCACGAAGTCGTAATAGTCAAAATCGGCACCGTCGTCAAAGGAAATGCCCAGCACGCCACGACTGGCAAGCTCGACGATGCGCTGCTCCTTCAATGCGTTTGCAATGACGGCGAGCGGTACGATCCTGAGCTTGAGCCGCCGAATCACTCGCAGATCGTTTTCCAGGGCAATATGGTCATTCTCGCCATAGGACCAGCCCGGTGCGTGTAGCGAGTGATAGGTGAGGATCGGGATCATCTGCAGCTACTGAATCGAACCAAATTGTGTAATGCCAACTTCGACGTTGGAAATCTTGGTACCCAACTCACCGTCAGCTGACGCGGTCTCTGCTTCAATGAAGCCTATAGTCAATTGATAGTCAATGGGATCGCAAGAAAGCTGCTCAACTCCCGAACCGCAACCCGCCAACTCAAGTATCCGCTCAAATTGATAGCCATTCAACCGATAATCGAAATGAGTCTGTGGCATTTCGTTGCCGCGCCAGAACGCTCCCGCAACGTGCCTTCCTCGAGTGCCTGATCGCGAGAACGAAGTCACGACAATAGGATTCCCGTCGCTACTCAAAAACTCGTGGGCAGTGTCAAGCCGAGAGTCGAACGCCTGAATAGTCCACCAGACTCGCTTATTATTTCTCATATCCCGAAAGAATAGCGATGGATGCACATATGCAATTCCGTTCGACCAGCTAACTGAAGAATCAAATCGAACGTAGATTTCTCTCCCCTTAACCGATTGTTCGGTGCTGGGCCATGGGACCGGGGCATTCGGAAACCAAGAATAGCCAGGGCCAGTTCCAGCGAGATGGCCACAGGCGGGATTGTGTCCAGCTGCACCGGTTCGCAAAAACACCCCGAAGGAAAGACCCTCCGCCTGAATAACGGTTTCTCTGAAGTTATCAACAAGTCCTCGCTGAAGGGCCGCTATCGAAGTTCCACAAGACCGACAACTCATTTGATGAGCCGTAACGCTGAATCCGGTAAATTGGCTAGGATCCCATCCCACTGGAAAGTCATCAATTGCAGGGCCGAAACAAAATAGGTGTTTATTCTCAGAAGGCCATCGTCTGGCGGCTCATAGCCCGCTACTGCTGCCCCAACCACGTCATCAATGTTTGCAGGAGTTACCTGTCGCGGAACGCCGTAGCTATTAAATACCTGCGGATGAATCGTCGCAGACATCATGCCGATTAGTCTCGTTCCGCCGCCGTCTTTGTTTGTAGCATAAGCAAGAAAGGTGTGCCTCTGATGATCCTGCCAAGATATCGGAATTTCCAGTTGAAATCCACGAAATCGAGATCCGCAAAGAGGCGTAAGCGCCGCCTCTCGTTCAAGATTAGTCTGGCCCTCGGAAACAACAGTTCCGCTTTCATCGTATATCGTGATGCTGGCGCTTCCTAACTCAAATGAGCTCGGGTCGCATGACCAGCCAAAAACGTACTCAGGTGAAATAAAGTCAAACCAACCAATGGGTTCGACCTCGCTTGGAATAAAAACGGACACAGGCGTTCCTGGTAAATCAATCTCTTCGTTGCCAATGACCGCCTTTGCAGTCACTTCTCTTGTGACGCCGTCTTTCATCCAAGCGGGGTAAGGCCATACAAATCCCCGATCTGAGTTGCCGCACAACGCATGAACCGCGACTTCGCGCTGAACATTCGCCAACGTTTGCCCTACAAGCTGCCCCTGATGATAAAAGCGAACCTCCAATGGGTTCGAACCTCCGTCACAAACCCAACCGAAAGATTCGCGCGCACTACCGGCGAAGTTCGTATGATCGTGGTTGCCTTGCAAAGCATACGCCTCGAAAGCCATTGCAAGCAATGCAAAGGTAGTGAAGCCCTTCATACTCTGACTCCAAGTGATCGGCTGCTGAATGTGGGTAGTCTGGTCGAAGACTAAAGTGAAGTCAACAGCTGGTCAATCTAGTGCGTCTCAGTACGGATCATTCTCGCCATAGGACGGACCCAGTCCGTGTAGCGAGTGATAGGTGAGGATGGGGATCATTCGGAACTCGTCACGCCCTCCTGCTGTACACGGGGATCAGCGGTCGCAGCAGGTCGCTGAGCTGAGGCCTCATGGCATCCCGTTCAATCCGACAAGGCATCCGGTAGCTCGGGATCATCCGGCA
>JBGTJM010000359.1:0-3527 GCA_041745115.1 Thermomicrobiales bacterium | reverse complement strand
CGCCAGGCGATTTGAGAACTGGGAGCGCAACGTCTCTGGCCTGCTAGGTATGGGAGCAGCAGTTGACTACGCGTCATCGGCTGGACTCGAACGAATATGGCTTACTGTCCAGCAAAACGCCTCTCTTCTTCGCGATCGACTCGACTCCATACCTGGAGTAACAGTTCGGGACATCGGGCAGACTCGCGGTGGCATTGTCACCTTCGACATTTCGGGTCATCGCAGCCAGGAAGTCGTCGACCACCTCAAAATGCACAAGATCAACACGGGCACCACCGGCATTTCAAGCACACGATTCGACATGGAGGCACGAGGTTTGCAGGAGCTTGTCCGCTCCTCAGTTCACTACTTCACCTCCGAGGAAGAGATCGATCGCCTCGTAGACGCAGTTGAAGGGCTTGCATGACGCCGGCTCTCGGGACATCAAGGTCGTCTATTTCGCCGCTGGAATCTCAGTTGCCAGACGACCACGATCGCTTCGATCACGATTTTTCGGGAGAGCTTTGACTTTCCGGCAACGCGATCGACAAACTGAATAGGGATCTCGCGGACGCTGAATCCCTGGCACCACAGACGATAGGTCGTCTCGATCTGGAATACGTACCCGTCAGAATTGACACCCTCATTCATCAACGCAACGACCGCATCTCGATGGTAGAGTTTGAAGCCACCAGTCATGTCGCTGAACGGAACGCCGAGCACAGTCCGCGCATACGTTCCACCGATCTTGCTCAGCATGCGACGGGTCCACGGCCAACCTTCCGTCGACCCTCCCGATACGTATCGAGATCCAAGCAACAGGGCAGCATCGTCACGCGAGTCCACCAGCCTCTCCAGATCTTCTGGTCGGTGAGACCAATCGGCGTCCATGGTCACGAAATACCGGGCACTGCTCCGCAGCCCCACCTGCAGGCCTTCGATATACGCCAGCCCTATGCCTCGCTTTGCCGGACGATGCAACACTCCAACCCGGCCCGGAAAGGTCGCCACGAGATCATCCGCGACCGCTCCCGTACCATCGGGAGAAGCGTCGTCCACAATCAATACGGCCACATCTGGTCGGATGGAAAGGATGGACGGGACAAGTCCGACGATATTCGTTCGCTCGTTGTAGGTTGGCATCACGATGAGAACATCGCACGCAATCAAAGACTCGCCATTTGACTGAGTCACGTCTGGATACAACCGCTACACAAATCAGGTTGGCTGTTCAGAGCGACGGCGAGAAAGGTGGAACGCGACCTGCGCCAGCAGGGCGTCGATATCAAACGGCTTTGCCAATGCGGCGTCAGCCAGCGCCAGGGCATCGGACTGGCTCTTGATTGTGCGCCCCGCTGACATCGCCACAATCGGGATACTCGCCGTTTCCGGATCAGCTTTCAACCGTCGGATTGCTGTCGATCCGTCCACGGCAGGCAGCATGATATCCATCAGAATGAGATCCGGGCACCAGTCCCGGGCGAGCATCAGACCCTGCGCGCCATCTCGCGCAATAGCCACCGTGTAGCCCTCGCCTGCCAGTACGGCATCGATCAGGTCTGCAACGCTCGGTTCATCTTCCACCACGAGAATTCGAGGAGCGTCTGGCGACATCACCCCTCACCTCGATTGCAATGCCGGTCAGGCAATGAGCTTCTCCTCGACGCGTCCGCCAAGCGCCTGTAGCTTTTCCACCAGGCGCTGATAGCCTCGTTCAAGGTGATGAATGTCGCGCACAGTTGTCGTTCCATCCGCCACCAACCCAGCCAGAACCATCCCGGCACCGGCCCTGATATCGAGAGACTTCACTTCCGCTCCTTGGAGTCTGGTAGGTCCGGTAATGAGCGCTTCATTGCCCATCCGGTTTGGCCCATACTCCTCGACCGCAATGTCGGCGCCCAGAATCCGGAGCTGCTCAATATAGCGCAGGCGATCTTCGAAAACGCGTTCCTTGATCTTGGATACTCCCTCGGCCTGAGTCATCACCACTGCAAACGCGGCTTGCAGATCGGTAGGGAATCCGGGATATGGCAGCGTCTGAATTTCTACCGCCCGCAGCGATCCGCCTGACCGGACCAGGAGGGAGTCACCACGGCTCCAGAGCTCCGCGCCTGCCTCCTCGAGTTTTGCCCTCACCGGCAGCATATCCGACTCGACCACTCGATCAAGCCGCACTTCTCCTCCAGTAACGACCGCAGCAATTGCATAGGTGCCTGCCTCGAGTCGATCCGGCAGAATCGTTTCGGAAACTCCTTGCAATCGATCGACGCCTTCAACGGTGATGATCGGCGATCCAAGGCCCCGAATCCTCGCACCCATTCTCAGCAGCATGTTCCCCAATGCAACGATCTCGGGCTCGCACGACGCGTTCACGATTGTCGTTCGCCCTTCAGCGAGCGTGGCGGCCATCAGGAGATTCTCAGTGCCAGTGTGGCTCGGATAGTCCATATAGATGCCAGCACCCCTCAAGCGGCCTCCTGACACCTTCGCGGCTATCTGAAGCTCGTCTGCCTCAACATCCGCTCCCATCTGGCGGAAGCCACGCACATCGACATCGACCGGCCGCACACCCAGCTGGCATCCGCCTGGCGTCGATGCGGCCACACTGCCAGCTCTGGCCAGAAGTGGGCCTGCAACCAGAAAAGACGCGCGCATCTTGCTCACGAGCTCGGCCGGCGCAGACGTTGTCGAAAGTGAGGCTGCCTGAACGCGGAGACGCCCAGCCTCCGCGTCAAACTCTGTTTCCGCGCCCAGAGCATTCAGCAAATGAACCATCGTCCGCACATCGCTCAGCGCTGGTACGTTCGAAAGAATGCACTCGTCACGGGTGAGAAGCGTTGCAGCCAGAATTGGCAGGGCCGCGTTTTTCGACCCGCTGATCGTGACATCTCCCCTCAGTGGCACACCCCCGGAAATCGACAGCACCGACCGGCCTCCGGTTGATTCATGTTCCGACGGGATTGGCATACGAGGATGTACGAGATCGATTGTGGTCATGATCGGAATCCAGGGTGGAGTTCAGTGTTCGAAAAGGTGGCGTTCCCAACGCGAAAAAACGCCCTATCCGACCAGACTATAGCGTATTCGGTCAGTTGCCCGGTAAATCCGTTGGACGCCGGCCCGATCGCCGGCGTTCTGCAGTACGCAGTCGAATCGTCGCCCGTCGCAGCGAAGCCTGTGCCTCAGCCAGATCCTGGGTTTGCCCACTTCGGGACAAAGCCTCTTCCGCCCGCTTCCGCGATTCGGCGGCCCGCTGCGTATCGATCTCGTCCAGGCGCTCCGCTGCATCAGCAAGAACGATAACCTTGTCTGGCATGACTTCCATGAAGCCCCCAAACACGACCATCGATACTTCCTGGTCACCCTTCTTCACGCGAAGTTCGCCGCCGGACAGCGTGGTAATCAAAGGGGCGTGATTTGGCAAAATGCCGAGTGTTCCCGCTGCTCCAGGAGCAACGACCATGTCGACGTCTTCGTCCGTGAAGACGATCCGCTCTCCAGTTACAACTTCTACACTCAGCTTCGCCATAGCAACTTCGCTCCTGATG
>JBGTJM010000358.1:0-6106 GCA_041745115.1 Thermomicrobiales bacterium | reverse complement strand
GGGTATGGGGCATGGCGCGTTTCTGTTGCCGGTCGATGGAGAGCCGGTTCTGCTCACTGACGCTCGAAAGCATCGACCCGATCTGGTGGTCATCGACGATGTGCGCTCGACCGATGATCTGGGAGCTGGAATGGTCAGTGTGCTTAGAGAGAAGGGTCTGGATCGAAGCAAGGTTGGGCTTGTGGGAGATGACATCTTGCCAGCAGCGATCGACCGGTTGGTCGTTGCGGAGCTGCCAGAACTGCGATTCGATGCAGAAACCGAGATAGTGGCAAGGCTTCGCTCGATCAAGAGCCCGGCCGAGCAGGAGCTGATGCGGCGGGCTGCGTTGTGTGCTGATGCTGCATTGACCGTCGCTGCCGCGATGATCCGAGACGGCGGGGTGACTGAGCGGGAGGTTTGTGCAGAAGCTATCGCCGCAGCAATGCGGGCTGGCGCGGATTTCGTCCGGTATTTCAGGGTCCACTCCGGGCCGTGGTCGGCTATGGGTTCGCGGTGGCCGCAGGCAATGGACCGGGCGATCCAGCCGGGTGAAGTTGTGGCCCTGGATGCCATCGGCGCGTACCAGGGATACGGATTTGACGTGAATCGAACGACCGTGTGCGGCGAGCCAGACGCCGAAACGCGCTCATTGCTGGAAACCACGCTCGAAGCAACGCAGGCATCGGTCGACGCGGCAGTTGCCGGGGTGACGGTCGACCAGGTGGCTCAGGCTGCCGAAAGCGTGATGAACGACAGCCCGTTTGGCGACTACTTCAGAGGCATGTTGGGCCACGGAATTGGGATGGAAACAGTGGAGTTGCCGTATCTGCGAATTGGCGAGCCGACTCGGCTCGAACCGGGGATGTGCCTCTGCATCGAACCAGGTCTGTTTATCCCCGAAAAAGCTGGTGCGGCGATCGAGCAGGAAGTGATCGTGGGTGAATCCGGTCCGCCTGAAGTCATCACACCGACGCCGATGCGGCTATGGCCATGATGAATCGGTTTGATGGATCGGTCTGCGTGTGAACCAAGAGCCCAAGGAACAGCAGCATCAGAGCAGCTGACTGATGCGGATATGTCGATCGCAACCGTGAAACGAGCGCCCTATCGGCTGCCAGCCATCCGCGGAGCCAGGCGGTGGCACGCCGTCAGCATAGATCGCGATTTGACAAAACACTCGCAGATCCTCCTTCTGTGGGGCGGGTCATTCCAGTCCATTCAAAATGTCGCGGATCGCACCGGTGATCTCGCTTGCATAAATTTCTTGAGTCACGATCGTGTAATGATTTGCACCGACCACAATTCGGTGTTCGCTGTTGGATGAGAGATTTGCAATCTCCATATGCGTTTCATTGAATCGCGCTCGCTCTTCGGTATCGAACCCTTCATCGGGTTCTGAAGCACTTAGAACGATCATCGGCAAATCGCCGACTGATTCATCCGGAGAAAGTGCGCTCGCGGCACTATCACCCACACGCCCATCCTGAACCATACCGTCAAAGAAACTCCTGACACTCATCTTGGCCACTGCCTGATCGGCCTGAGCCTGCGGCCAGCCTTCAACTACGTCGTTGGCGAAACCTATTGCGCGCATGACTCCGAAGCGTGCTGCGATACCGATGAGTTGAAACACGCGCTCATTGACTTCGGCCCCGTCGGGATAGACATAATCCCACGACGTTGGCCGGGGATCGATCAATACGAGTGCCAGCACCTGGTCCGGATAGAGTCTGGCAAAGTTTCGTGCTAGAAGAGCGCCCATCGAGTGACCTGCTACGACGTATGGACCCTCAATGCCGAGTTGATCAAGCGCGGACTTGAGCGCAGAAGCTGCTTGATCGGCGTCCAGCGAACCTGGACTCGATTCGCTCCATCCAAGGCCTGGGCGATCGTAGGAGACCACGCGGGCGAACGAAGACAATTCTGGCTGTATCCATGCCCATTGCAGTGCCATTCCGCCGCCCCCGTGTTCGAGGAGCACTGTCGGGCCGTCGCGGTTCTCGCCCGCGACATTGACGTGAAGCCGGAATCCTTCGACATCCACCAGTTCGCCTGGCGGCGGGTAGCGATCCTCATCACGTTCGCGTGCAATGGTCTGGAAGATGAAACCGGTAAGGGCGACCCCAACCAGAATCATTGAGAAAGCCGTAAAACCTCTTCTCAGCCAGCGGCGACGGTAGGGCGTGTGCGAGCGGATGGGTATCTCAGATTTCGGTACTGACATTATTCCTCCTTTCATTGGTGGTTGGACACATGGGAGAGAGGTTTGTGTTCAGAGAAATCGAGTAAGGTATTCTCGGATTCGAAAGGGCGCAAGTCAAAAGTTCGACTCGTTCAACCAGGCTCCGGCTGATGGAAATCCAACATGGCTGCCCATCCTCGGTGGAGCAAATTGGAGTCCTGTTTGTCTGGTCGTAGGGTATCTATGTTGACGACGAGTCAAGCGCAAAGGCGATGGACCAGATGATCAATCGAATAGACATCCGGCGCTTGCTGGTGAGTCTTCAGGACCTCGCACAAGTCGGTGCGACATCTGGCGGTGGGGTGACTCGGCTGGCGCTTTCTGATGAAGATCGCGAGGGACGCGATCTGCTGGGCGACTGGATGCGTGAAGCCGGACTTGTCGTAACCGTCGACGATTTGGGAAACATGGTGGGGTTGCGCTCCGGCCGCGCTGATCAGCCTCCAGTCCTGCTCGCATCCCACATCGACTCTGTTGTGAAAGGTGGCAAGTACGATGGTGCCCTTGGCGTGCTCGCCGCTCTGGAGGTCGTACGAACCCTGAACGACCACGGCATCGAGACAGAGAAGCCGATTGCCGTACTGAACTGGACGAACGAGGAAGGCGTGCGATTTGAGCCCGCAATGACCTGTTCCGGGGCGGTAGCAGGAAGATTCAGTCGGGAGTATGTGTACGACAGGGTCGATCGCGACGGCAAGCGATTTGAAGACGAGCTGCGGCGAATTGGATACATGGGTGACGAGGCCAACCGTCCGTTGCCTGCTTCCGCTTGCCTGGAACTGCACGTGGAGCAGGGACCGGTACTCGAAGATGCAAGAAAACCGGTTGGCGTCGTAGGCGGAATTGTTGGCATCACATGGAGTGAAGTCACGATCACCGGACATGCCGACCATGCGGGACCATCGCCGATGCATCTTCGGCGGGACGCGCTTGTTGCGGCGGCAGAGATCATTCAGAACGTTGAGCGCATCGCTACGATGGAAGATGACGTCGCCGTCGCCACGGTGGGCCGTGTCAACGTCGAACCGAACGTGATCAACACCATTCCCGGAAAGGTCATCTTCAGCGTCGACTTCCGGCACCCTGACGGCGAAACGCTGGAGGGCCAGGTCGCGCGACTCGAGGCCCTGGTCGAGCATGTCTGCTCGGAGCGAGGCGTGACTGGCGTGATCAACCGGTTCTGGACGAGTGAACCGACACCGTTCGACGATGGTGTGGTCGCGGCGATACAGGAAGCAGCGACCGCTGTGGGAGTCGGGTATGAGGAGCTTTGGTCGGGCGCAGGTCACGACGCCAAATACATGGCCGACGTTTGCTCAACGGGAATGATTTTCGCGCGCAGCAAGGGAGGGCTTAGCCACTGCGAGGAAGAAGAAACGTCGCCAAGCGACATCGAGGCTGCGGCGAATGTATTGCTCGGCACGGCGTTGCGTTTGGCGAGCAACGTGACCAGCGATCGGGCACCGCAGTAGACTTCAAAGAACCTTTTTTTTGGCTTGGCTAGACTCACGGGAATTGCATCATGATTGCCAACCTACAACTCGATCGACCGTATACCGCCGCTGATCTGGCGTCCATGCCCGAAGATGGCCGGAAATATGAAGTGATAGGGGGGGAGCTCATAGTGTCTCCATCGCCCTCAGAGCGTCATCAGCGTGTTTCGATCCGGTTGGCGCAGCGAATTCAAGCGCATGTTGAACGTGCTGACATCGGAGTCGCATACGTTGCTCCCTTCGATGTCCTGCTTGGCGAGTACGACATTGTGCAGCCCGATCTTCTGGTAGTGCTAAAGGAGAACGCTTCGCGCATTTCGGACACTGGACTCGTCGGTCCTCCCGATTTGGCGATAGAGATCGTCTCACCGTCAAGCGCCCGATCAGATCTGATTCGCAAACGGGCGACCTATGCAACGTGCGCCTTGCCTGAGTACTGGATTGTCGATCCGCAGCAAGAAACGATACTGGCCCAGCGTCTCGTGGACGGACGATACGAACCGATGACCACTGACGATGGACTTGTCCACTCATCACGGATCGTTGGCCTGGTGATCGACACCAGAGAGATCTTCTCGGTGCCAGAATGGCTCGCCAGCCGCAGCGATACTTCACAACAGTAACGGCGATAAACGCAATACCGATCCTTTGCTTTACTGAGCGGATCAGGTGTCTCATTCAGTTGAGCCTTCAATTAGTTCAGCGGGGCCAACAGCTGAGGAGGTCATCGCGCTGGTTACAGAGACAGGCTCGGAAGGCCTGCGACTCTGCCAGAACTTGAGTTGCTGATATTTGATTTCCGTTGATGCGCGTATTGGGCGAGGAGTGACGCATGAGCGCATTTGGCTTGAATGACTGGCCGCCGTTTCGACAGGAGGCCCTAAATTCGATCGAGGCCAGCCTGCGTGCCGGAAAACTCGTCGACGGACCGAACACCGCCCGCCTGGAGAGCGAGTGGGCAGAGCACACGGGTGCACAATATTGCCTCTCCTGCTCAAGCGGCACCGCGGCACTGTACATGGCTCTGGCGGCGGTCGGGGTGGCCGGAAAAGAGGTCATCGTGCCGGCTTTCACCTTTTCCGGATCGATCTTTCCGATCATCATGGCGGGAGCGAAGCCGGTGTATGCCGATGTCGACCCACAAACGTACTGCGTCACAGCCGAATCGGTGGCAGCTGTGGTGACGAAAGACACCGCGGCGATTCTGCCAGTGCACATTCACGGATACCCGGTCGATCTGGCCGCCATCCGTGCGGCGATTCCGGATCAGGTTGCGATTGTAGAAGATGCCTGCCAGGCGGTCGGCAGCACCCTGCCGAGTGGTCAGCGAGCCGGTCGTTTTGGCATTGCTGGTGGCTACTCGCTGAACCAGACGAAGGCGTTGCCCGGCGGCGAAGGCGGGCTGATAGTGACAGACGATCGGGACTTCTTCGATGCCCTGCATACACTACGACGGTTTGGCGAGCGGTGGGATGAGATATCCCCGCGTACCTACATGGTGGAGGATCGGCGGGGTGGCAATTACCGGATCGATGAGTTTTGCGCTGCAGTGACGCTCTCGCACCTGCCGCACCTGATGCCATATACCGAACAGGCGCGCAAGAACGCAGCAATTCTCGACGAGACCCTTGGAGAAATTGGCTGGCTCAGTATGCCAGCGAGAGATCCGGGCCATTCGTGGCAGAAATTCCGGGTGCGTGCTCCAGATCGACGAATGCGGGACAAGGCCTTTGCCGCTCTCTCAGATGCCGGGCTACCTGTCTGCCACTGGCAGGTCGCCACGATGCCAGATCATCCCGGATTTCGCGATTTCGACGCGAACGTTCCCGAGGCCCGCGCGCTGCTAGAGGATTCGTTCCTGTTCTTCACGGAGCGAAATCCGCTGCACTGTCAGTCCGCTGAGGTCGTTGCCGCGGTGGCGATGAAGTCGCGACGGATTCTGCAGGCGCTGAACTGACACTGCGGTCGGGAAGAGAAGCATCCGACCGCAGACTACCTCGTCTCAAGGTACCTGAGTTCAGTGGCCTTCAGGAAATCCCAAAGGTCATTTACGGGTTCGTCGCCAATGAGCTTGTAGCTCCAGTAACTCGATGCGATCGCAGGTGCGAAGGCGCGTTGATGAGCGGCACCAACGGTTCGAAAGTAGTCAATGCGGTCGTTCCGAGCAAGTGTCTGAGCTGCGACTGCTTTCGTATCGATACACCATTCTCCCACCATAATCGGAAACTGCTGCGACATCTCTCTGATCGTGTCGCCGAAGGTGGTGTCGACATATTCGAGATACCCGGCAAGGTCCAGACGCGGGCCAGCCATCATCACGTACATGTGCGTATCGACGACGAAGTTGCGAAAATCTGGTTCCGATAGAAACGAAGTCCACTCTCGAATC
>JBGTJM010000357.1:0-2416 GCA_041745115.1 Thermomicrobiales bacterium | reverse complement strand
ATCGTGTCGATCCTGATCGTGATGGCGTTCCCGGCCATCACCGCTGCCCTGATCCTTCTCGGGTTCGACCGGTTCGCCGGGACGGGCTTCTACGAACAGGCCGCGGGAGGCGATCCGCTGCTGTGGCAACACCTCTTCTGGGTGTTTGGGCACCCTGAGGTGTACATCCTGATCTTGCCGGCATTTGGCATTGTTTCGGAGATCATTCCCGTGTTCTCCCGGAAGCCGCTGTTTGGCTACTCCGTGATGGTCTACGCCATTGCTGCTATTGCCTTCCTTGGATTCGCAGTCTGGGCGCATCACATGTTCACGGTTGGTATGGGGCCGACCGCAAATGCGATTTTCGCTGGCAGCACGATGCTGATTGCAATTCCCACCGGGGTGAAGATTTTCAACTGGATGGGAACGATGTACAAGGGATCGCTGAAGTTTACGACGGCGATGTTGTTTGCGATTGGCCTTGTCTCGCAGTTCGTGATCGGTGGGTTGTCGGGTGTGATGCACGCATCACCGCCTGTGGATGCCCAACAGAATGACTCGTACTTCGTGGTCGCCCACTTCCACTACGTGCTCTTCGGGGGCGCGATCTTTGGTTTGCTCGCAGGTATTTACTACTGGTTCCCCAAATTTGCGGGCCGAATGCTGGACGAGCGACTGGGGCGTTGGAACTTTGGTCTGACCTTCATCGGGTTCAATCTGACATTTTTCCCGATGCACTTCGTGGGGCTGGCGGGAATGCCTCGTCGCTACTTCACGTACGCGGAAGATAGCGGATGGGGACCCTGGAACCTGGTGATCACGGTCGGCGCATTCATCCTGGCGTTTTCGTTTCTGGTGTTCCTGTGGAACGTCTTTGTCAGTATGAAGTCGGGTGAAAAAGCCGGAGCTGATCCGTGGGACGCAGCCACGCTCGAATGGGCGATGTCATCACCTCCGCCTGTCTACAACTTCGCGACCATTCCGACAATCACGCATCGTGATCAGCTGTGGTGGGACAAGTACGGTGGGGACGAGGATGGTCATGTCACCTCTGAGGCGCATCCTCATCGCGAACCAGTTGTTGCTGAGCAGGCAACTGCGGTGAATATTCATCTTCCAAATCCGTCCTATTTCCCGCTGCTTTCAGCCGCTGGTATGTTCATCGCAGCGCTTGGACTGCTGATCAACAATCCGACCATCACGATTGGTCTGTTGAATCTGCCGGTGCTTTGCGCGGTCGGGCTGCTGGTTATGGTGGTCGCAATCTACGCCTGGGCTTTCGAGCCCGCTGGCTAGCCAGTTTCGGAACGAATCCGGGGAACCAGGACAGGAGGACACATTGGCGCAGGCAGTTGCCACACTCGAACAGGCACATGGAGCCGGGGAGCACGATTCAGATCACGGGCACTCCGACCATCCGCCATCGAGTACCGGTCTCGACAGCCGGAAACTCGGGATGTGGGCGTTTCTGGCCTCGGACTGCATGTTCTTTGGAGCGCTGATCGCCACGTATATGATTTATCGAGGAGAGGCCGAGCGTCTCTTCCTGGCTGGCCAGGGAGTCGGGCCGCTGCCTCACGAGATCCTCGATATCCCGTATACGTCGATCAGTGCATTCGTGCTGCTGATGAGCTCGTTGACGATGGTGCTGGCGCTCTCCTCGATCCAGAGGGGAAACCAGCGGGGATTGCGGATCTGGCTGGGTGCTACTGCAGCACTGGGTATGGTGTTCCTCGGTGGGCAGTATTTCGAGTTCACTGCATTTAAGCACGAAGGACTGGGGCTGACGACCAATATGTTCGGCAGCTCGTTCTTCACTCTCACGGGTTTTCACGGTGCCCACGTGACTGTGGGTGTGATCTGGCTCACATCGCTCCTGATCGTTTCGCTACGGGGAGGTGTCCGCAAGGACCAGGCCCTGAATGTGGAGATCGCCGGTCTGTACTGGCACTTTGTCGATATCGTCTGGATTGTGATCTTCACACTCGTGTATCTCATCCCTTATGATGACATTGACTCAGGTTTGCACAACGCAGAAGGCGCGTTGCGGTCATTAGGAATGCTTGGATAGTCAGGGAAAGAGGCTCAAAGCATGGCAAGCCAGACGCTCGATCACGCTGATCATGCGCACGATCATCCGAGCGACCGGAAATACGTCAACATAGCCATTATCCTGACGATTGTCACCATCGTCGAGGTCGCGATCTACTATGTTGACTGGATGCACGATTCCGGAGCGCTGGTGCCGTCTCTTTTTGTGCTGTCGATCGCAAAGTTTGTTACTGTTATCGGGTACTACATGCACTTGAAATTTGACGATCCTCGATTCCGATACATGTTCATCGGTGGTCTGGTTGGATCGCTGGCAGTCATTGCTGCGCTGCTGGTCCTCTTGACTGTTCACCGAATCGATTACAGCACCGGCTTGATTTCGTAG
>JBGTJM010000356.1:0-10540 GCA_041745115.1 Thermomicrobiales bacterium | reverse complement strand
GTGAGCCGCCCAGTGCACCGCGAGATCGCGCGTGAGATTCACAACCCCGCCCTTGCTTGCGGCGTACGCGGCAGCAGGAATTGGTTGTGATGCGACTCCTCCGAGAATCGAAGCTATGTTGATGATGCGGCCTCCATGACCAGCAGCGATCATGACCTTCGCAGCTTCACGTGCTCCGAGAAAAACGCCCGTCAGAGTGACATCGATGACGCGTTTCCAGTCGTCGAGCGACAGGTATTCGGGTGGTCCGGCGGCGGCGATTCCAGCGTTGTTGACGATGATGTCCAGCCGACCGAATTGACTCAGCGTGGCCTCGACCATCGCCGTCATTTGGGCTTCGTTGCTAACGTCGGCGGATATTGCGATCGCCTTGCGGCCACTCGCGCCTATCGTTCCGGCTGTTTTCTCGACGCCTTCCGAGTTGATGTCGGCGCACATCACGCCAGCACCAGCATCACTCAACGCCTCGCTGAAAACGACGCCCAAACCCGATCCGGCACCTGTCACGATGCGACTTTTCCAGTCAGATCAAAGAGATCGATTGCAGACATTGTCTTCCTCCGGTTCGATGCAGACAGCGAAATCCAGCCTGGCCCGACGCATCCTGCCTACCGAAATTGTGGCCACGGCAACGACCGCAAAGAACAACACTGAACAGGTTGTTCGTGCCAGATTCGCAACAGACTTCGAGGTCCCGGTGTGCGTCAAAGGGATGTTGGTTCAGTTGCAGACGCTGCCCCAATCAGCCTCTTGACAGCCGAATGCACAATGTCTACTGTATGTTGCATGCAATATGCAGCAGATTTTCGTGTCGAGACAAAGACGCGTGAACAAGCAACATATGAAGTGTTGCGCCGGGAGATCATTGCCGGCAAATGGGCCGATCGACAGCCACTCGTGGCAAGCAGGTTGGCCTCCGAGCTTGGAGTAAGTCGTATCACTGTTGCAAATGCGTTCAAGCGGTTGTCTGCCGAGGGATTTGTGCAGCTGGAGCCGCACAAGGAAGCGGTCGTTGCGCCATTGGAGCGGCAAGATATCCGTCAGGTGTTTCTCATGCGAGCTGAGCTCGAGGGGCTATCTGCAAGAGAAGCGGCTTTGCTGATCACTGCTGAGGTGCTCGGAGAATTACACGCGATCAACGAAGAAATCGGCCAGCTCGAAAAGGATGAGTCCGGCGACCTGAGAGCGAAGCGAGCCGTTGATCTCCGATTTCACCGCTGTTTGAGAAGAGCGTCCGGAATGCCATTGCTGGTGGCGACTCTGGACAACCTCGCTGATCGCAGCGAGGGGTACCGGGCTCGATTGCTCGATTCGCATCATGTCTACATGCCCACCACCGCGCGTCATATGCCAATCCTGAAAGCACTGGAGGACCGAAATGCTGCGCGCGGCGGCGACTTGATGAAGATTCACGTTCTGGAAGGGCTCGAGGCAATCACGGCGATGCTCGAGCTCAGTTCAATTGGGTCCAACCTGTGAGCACATCCGTGGCACAGGCAGGCACTATCCGTCGGCGATGTGCCGGCGCCAATGGTCATCCGCAGCCGTAGCTACGGCCGGAGAAGGAGGCAGTCGAGAATGTCCATTCACGAGCAAACCGTTAGTCAGCACCTGCGGGAGCTGGTATTGCGACGGCAGGAGGGTGTGCTGAGCCGGCGCGGTTTCCTGAAAGCTGCCACCGCAATGGGGCTGAGTGTTCCACTCGTCACGATGCTGGACCAGCATGGGCTTGCCGCTCTACAGGATGCTGAAGCATCTGGCGAACTCAATATCGTGCTGCAGCGTGTCCTGGTTTCACTCGATCCGCACGGCCCTCAGAGTGTTGAGGAGCCGACCGCGGTCATCGCTTCTCATATCTTTGGGACGCTTATCACGCGGAACTTCGAAACTGGCGAGCTGGAGCCGTCGCTGGCGACGGCCTGGGAGCCGGTAGACGAGACAACCTGGCAGTTCACCCTTCGTGAGGGCGTGATGTGGCAGAACGATACGCCCTTCACCTCCGCCGATGTGAAGGCTTCGCTGGAGCGGGTAATTGAGCTTGGCGGACCTCTGGCGCCACTCTGGGCACTGGTGACGGCCGTCGAAGCACCTGACGACATGACCGTGACGATCACGACCAGTGAGCCACAGGGAACCGTGCCGGTAAGCGCGACGCTGTTCTTCGTAACTCCGGCCGAGCTGTCGGCCGAAGAGGGCTTTTTCGACGCTCCAATTGGCATTGGCCCATATCAGTTCTCGTCGTGGGACCGGGATTCGCAGATTGTGCTCGAAGCAAGTCCGAGCTACTGGGCCGAGCCAGCTGCGGTGCAGACCCTGACATTCCGGGAGATTCCGGAAGTTGCGGCCAGAGTTACCGCAATCGAGACTGGTGAAATCGACTTCACGTATGGCCTGCCAGCTGATCAGCTGCCGGCCCTGCGCGAAAACTCTGATCTTTCAATCGCATCGACACCGTCGTATGCGTATTACTTCACATGGTTCAACTCGTCGCGAGAGCCATTTACCGACGTTCGCGTTCGGCAAGCAATGAACTACGCGCTCGATCTGGATACTCTTGCAGCGGACTTGCTGCAGGATGTGGGCGCTGTGGCGACGGCACCGATTCCGCCGACGATCTTTGGACATGCGCCTCAAACACCGTACGGCTACGATCCCGAGCGCGCACGGTCGCTTCTCGCAGAAGCAGGCCTGGAAGACGGATTCGATACACACGTGATCTGGGTACCGGGTTCTGGTCCGCAGGACCGTGAGCTGGTTCTCTCGTTTGTATCCTACTGGTCTGAGATAGGCGTGAATGTCGAGAGCAGGGAGATGGAGCAGGCAGCCTGGCTGGATGATCTCCTGGCACTCAACTGGGACATGGACTTCCAGACAAACACAGTGCGCACTGGTGATGCGGACTTCACGTTGCGGCGGCTCTATACCACTGCAGCGAATCGAAATGGCTACGGGAATCCGGAGCTCGATGAGATTCTGATTGGAGCAGCGGCGGCAGCTGATCCAGCAGAGCGTGAGGCGCTCTACGCTGACGCGTGCCGAATCATCTGGGACGACGCCGTTGGCATCTTCCCGTTCGATCTCCTTGCCAACTATGTGCTCAACAATCGGATCCAGGGATTCGAAGCGGTTCCCAACACGATTCCGATCTTCAGCAACGTCACTCTGGCGGAGTAGCAGCGGTTACCGGCGGCGGATCCTGTCCGCCGCCGGTGAACTCACGGGGGCTTCATGGCGGCGTATATCATCCGCCGGGTTATTTATGCCGTTTTTGTGCTCTGGGGAGCGCTGACGGTCATCTTCATGGTGGTCAGAATTCTGCCGGGCGATCCCGCGTCCCTGATGCTCGGAGCCGGTGCGACTCAGGAAGAAGCGGATGTGCTTCGAAGCAATCTGGGGCTCGATGCCTCGTTGCCGGTTCAGTACGTCCGATTCATCAGTGATGCGGTGAGGCTGGATTTTGGAGACTCTCTCTGGCTGAACAGACCAGTCCTCGATTCAGTGACAGAGCGGATCCTGGCAACGGGTCGTCTAGCCGTGGCGGCGATGATCATTGCTCTGTTGATCAGTTTCCCATTGGGCATACTGGCGGCATTGAAGCAGCGATCGTTTATTGACTACCTGGTTTCGATTCTGTCGCTCATCGGGCAGTCAGTGCCGAGCTTCTGGCTTGGCATCATGTTCATCCTGATTTTTGCGCGGCAGCTAAGACTGCTCCCAAGCTCCGGCTCCCAGACCTGGCAACACCTGATTCTGCCGGCAGTAACGCTCGCGCTGCCACTGGTTGGAGTGCTGACCAGGCTGGTGCGCAGTGGATTGCTCGAAGTCATGCACGAGGACTACATCCGGACGGCACGCGCCAAAGGGCTGGCGCCACCGAACGTGCTGACTCGCCACGCCATGCGGAACATGCTCATCCCGGTAATAACGGTGATTGGCATTCAGCTCGGAAATCTGCTGGGCGGCGCAGTCATTGTGGAGACGGTCTTTGGCTGGCCAGGCATCGGGCGATTGCTGGTCAACGCAATCTTCCAGCGGGACTACCCGCTGGTTCAGGCCTCGATTCTGTTCATTACGGCCACATTTATCCTGATCAATCTGCTCGTCGACATCAGCTATGTCTATCTCGATCCCCGGATACGCCTGAAGTGACCAGTCGACTTGTGGTAGACGCAGCAGAGCAGGTTCCCGACGCCAGTGCCGGGCGTGGTGGTCTGGAAGCGTATGCAAGGCCCCGGCACTGGGGCAAGCAGATCAGACTGTTCTTGTGGGCCCTTCCGGTACTTTTCTTCATTGCCGCGGCGATTTTTGGGCCGATACTGGTCCCATACGATTCAGTGACGGTCAGAACTGGTGATCGGCTCCAGCCGCCTGGCGCAATCCTGCGAGATGGGTCCCGGGCCTGGCTGGGAACTGACCAGGTAGGCAGAGACATGCTGGCCCAGGTGTTGCAGGGGGCGCGGATTTCGCTACTTGTGGGTGCTGCGACCGTGCTGATCGCCGGTCTGATAGGAATGACAGCAGGGACAATAGCGGGTTTTCGGGGAGGATTCGCGGACAGCCTGCTGATGCGGGTCGCAGATGTGCAGCTGGCGTTTCCGTCGATTCTCTTTGCGATCATGATAGCTGCTGTGATTGGGCCGAGTGTCGCGAATGTGATCATCACACTGGCGATCACCAGGTGGGTCGTCTTCGGCCGGGTATCGAGAGCGGCCACGCTGGCGACCAAGGAGCGGGAGTTTGTCACTGCGGCCAGGGCGATTGGAGCAAAGCCTGCTCGTCAACTGTTGCGCCATGTGGCACCGGCCACATTTGCGCCGTTGATCGTCATTGCGACCGTTGAAGTCGGACTGGTGATCATTGCCGAAGCCTCGCTGAGCTTTCTCGGACTCGGCACACCCCCCAGTCAGCCGTCGTGGGGACAAACGGTGGCAAATGGTCGCGACTATTTGAACAACGCATGGTGGATTTCGACCATGCCGGGTCTGGCACTCAGTCTCGTCGTACTCAGTGTGGGAATGTTTGGAGACCGACTTCGAGATTATCTCGACCCGCGCGCACGCGAGGGTTAGCAATAGCCTTTTTGAAATGGTGAAAGGGAGAAAAACGGTGGAAAAACGCCATTTTGGCGCATCGAACATTGAGACAACCGTGATTGGCTTCGGGACCTGGCCGATCGGAGGAGCGCGGTATGGACCGAGCGACGACGAGTCTGCAATTCGAGCGATCCATGCTGCACTCGATGCAGGAGTTACCTGCTTTGACACGGCTCCGTCCTATGGCAACGGACATGCAGAGGAAGTATTGGGCAAGGCGCTGAAAGGGAGACGCGATGGAGCGCTGATTGTCACCAAAGGGGGAATGATCTGGGACAGCAAGAGCTTCGTGCTGGGTCAGAACAGTAGCCGCGAGTATCTGCTCGATGGAATCAACCAGAGTCTACGCCGACTCGGTGTTCAGGAGGTCGATCTTTTTCTGCTGCACTGGCCAGACAGTACCACGCCTCTGGCGGAAGTAGGCGGCAATCTCGAATATCTCGTGAAACTGGGAAAAACCCGCGCGATAGGGGTTTGCAACCTGCGAGCTGACCAGCTGCGAGAAATTTCAGAAGCATCCACGGCCTCTCCCATCGTGGCGAGTCAGGTTGGGTTCAGCCTGTTCGACCGGCGATGGGCGACTGAAACTTTTGAAACATGCAGCAAGCAGGGGATTGGTGTGATGGCCTATGGGCCTCTTGCACATGGGTTGCTCACTGGCGCTGTGACAAGAGACACCACGTTAGAGGAAAGTGACTGGAGAAAGGCTGGAGTCATGTTTGGTCAGCCGCTCCTCACGCCGGAGAACCGGGAGAAAAACTTCGATGTGATCCGTCAGCTTCAGGACGTTGCTCAGGGCAAGGGCGTGACCCTGGCTCAGCTTGCTACGGCCTGGGTGCTGACACATGAGCCGGTCAGCGTGGCTCTGGTGGGGGCACGGAACGAGACGGAGATCGTCGATTCGGCAGGAGCCGCGCGGGTGGGCCTGACCGAATCCGACCTGAAGTCGATCGACGAAATCATGGCTGGAGCGGCTGGAATGACGAAGGATTTGCCTGCTGGAGGGACGTCCCAGGCAACGACAAAGCAAGGAGAGTAGATTTTCGGTGGAACAATCAATGCAATACGAAAAGACGATTCCAGTTCGCAACGCGGGAGACGTTCTTGTGGTAGGCGGAGGCCCGGGCGGCCTTGCGGCGGCGATCGCGTCGGCGCGGAATGGGGCAGACACCACGCTGGTCGAGCGGTTTGGCTACCTGGGAGGGAACCTGACTGCCGGACTTGTGGGGCCATGCATGACCTCGTACAGCCTCGACGGGCAAACGCAGCTGATCAAAGGCATTTTCGAGGAGATGGTGATCCGGATGGAGGAGCTCGGGGGAGCCATCCATCCTCGCCACATTCCTGCCGGAAGCCCCTACAGCGGTTTCATCGTGTATGGACATGACAAAGTGACTCCATTCGACCCGGAGTCAGTCAAGTTCGTCGCGCTCGACATGTGCCGAGAGGCTGGCGTGAAACTGCAGCTGCATACGTTTGTAGCTGATTCGATTGTGGAAGAGAACGCGGTGACCGGTGTCATCGCGGCGAGCAAGTCCGGGTTGGAGGCACTTAAGGCGAAGATCACGATCGACTGCTCCGCAGATGGAGATGTTGCTGCCAGAGCGGGGGCGGCGTTCGAGCAGGGCCGTGACTCAGATGGACTGATGCAGCCGATGACCCTCTTTTTCCGGATCAAGAACATCGATGATGCCGTTGTCGAAGAATACGTGTCATCGCATCCCGAGGACTATCGACCGTTTGCATCGATCGTGTCCAAAGCGCGCGAGGCTGGTGAGTTCTCTATTCCGCGCAAAGGGGTGGGGCTGTACAAAACGACCGAGCCAGGGATTTGGCGCGTGAATACCACGCGGCTGCACACGTTTGACGGGACCAATGTTGAAGACCTCACAAACGCTGAGATTGCGGGCCGGGAACAGATCAAGGTCCTGCTGAAATTCTTCCGGAAGTGGCTCCCTGGTTTCGAGAACGTCCAGCTCTATGACACTGCAGCGACCATGGGTGTGCGGGAAACCCGCAGAATTGTCGGCGAATATACCCTGACGCTCGAGGATCTGGCGACAGCGAAAGAGTTCGATGATGTGATTGGACTGTGTGGCTATCCGGTCGATATTCACAGTCCAACCGGAGACGGCGGTGGGGCGGACGGCGAAATGCCGACGGCCAACATTTATCAGATGCCGTATCGGAGCCTGGTGCCCCGTGACATCGACGGACTACTGGTAGCCGGGAGGGCGATCTCTGCCACTCATGAGGCCCACGGTGCCGTCCGCGTGATGCCGCCGGTGTTTGCTCTGGGTCAGGCAGCCGGGACCGCTGCGGGGTTGGCCATCGAGTATGGCGTCCAGCCAAGGGCTATTCCGGTGCCCCAACTGCAGGAGATGCTCGTCAGGCAGGGAGCGTATCTCGGCGAAAGGCACGAGCTGGCAAAGACGTAAGTGACTTCAATGGTTCCTGAACCGAGACAGAATTGGTTTCAGGTTTGGAAACGCACCGCTATTTGCAGGACCGGCAGTTTCCCCGACGGCGCAGTCGTTGAATGCCGAGCCAGAACGGTGTGTTCGCCAGGACACCTCTGATGTTGAACCAGATACCGCCTGGCTTCATGGATTTGGACCAGTCGTGACTGGACGATCAGGGTCTGAAGACCACTCTTCGAACGATCCGGTGAAGAGCGAGACCTCAGAATAGCCAAGCTGGAGCAGGGTGAAATAGGTAGCGGCGGAGCGAACGCCGGTCGTGCAATAGGGTATGACCGGCGCGTCTGGCAGCGCTCCTGCGGAGACATACATGTCTCGCAGCTCAACCGGGCTTTTCCAGTATTTGGGGCCGGAGGCTTCAGCATTGTCGGTGAACGGAATGTTCACAGCCCCGGGGATGTGGCCATCGGCGTACTCGCCGGCACTCCGAGCGTCGACGAACGAGGTTTCACCTTGCTCCAGTGCCGACTCGACCTCGGCGATTTGAGCGACTGCAGATTCGTCTGGTTCGCCAACGTATTGGGTGGAGGAAGGAGATGGCGTTGAGACGCCCGATTGGACTTCTTTGCCGTCAGCAATCCATGCCTCTAAGCCACCGTTCAGAATCCGTACGTCTTCGTGCCCAAGCTGGTGCAATACCCACCAGATTCGCACGGCGAAAAACGTGCCTCCGTCATACACGACGACGGTATCGCCACGTTCCACACCCAGTGAGGTCAGCATCAGCTCAACCTCACTCCGCCAGACAGCTACTGACTGATCGGACGTTTCGACGATCTCCCAATCTGGCCAGTTGGTTTGCACAGCGCCGGGAATGTGCGCGGCTTCGAATTCATCGCTGGGAGTCAGCGCGATGATCGCGAGTGAAGCGTCACCAAGCTGGCTTTCAAGCCATTCGGCGCTAACCAGCCATTCAGGATAAGCATAGTTCCCGGCTTCAGGCGTTTGCGCTGAGACGCCAACGGACATCAGGAATGCCACGGGCGTGAGAACTGACACAAGTATGAGCAGAACTCGTGAAAAGCGCTTTGCGAACATCGGGCCTCGTTTCTAGAAGATCGACGCTGACAAGTCGGCCAGACTCCTGGCCGCTTGGTCAAGGCGCTGCAGAACCCGTTCCTGGCCGATCACGCGAAGGGTATCGAACAGACCGGGAGATTCGGTGCGCCCAGTGACCGCAACACGAATCGGCATGAACATCTGGCCGGCTTTCCACCCGTTTTTCTCAGCCACTTCTCGCAGCGATGTTTCCAGCGCAGCTTCGTTTTCGACTCCGATTGTCGAAATGACGCCGGCGGCGGCCTGCAGAGCAGACGAGGCCATCGCCGCGTCGCACTTTTTGGGAATGAGGAGCTGCGGATCGTACTGTTCGAGTTCATCAAGCAGGAAGTAGCTCATGAGCGCGGGGGCATCTGCCAGCAACTCGATGCGGTCTTTCAGAATCGCCACAACATCCCGCACGCGGGTGAAGTCGGGCGACTCGATATCCGCTGCAGCGATCGAAACCAGGTCGTCCGCGACGAGGAAGGGGACGACACGTTCGGTCAGGTCATCGAGGGTCAGGATGTGGTTGATGTACTGCTGGTTAAACCACTTTAGTTTGTTGTAGTCAAAGGTTGCAGGAGAAGGACTGACTCGCTCGAGCGTGAACTTGTCGAGCAGCTCCTCCCTGGAGAAGAACTCGGTCTGGCCATCGAATGACCACCCGAGAAGTGCCAGATAGTTCATCAGGGCTTCTGGCAGATAGCCCTGACTGCGAAACTCCTCCATGGCCGTTGAGCCATGCCGCTTGGAGAGTTTGCCGCCTCCCGGAGCAAGGATGAGTGGCATATGTGCAAGCACGGGCACGTTCCAGCCAAACGCGTGATAGACCTGGACATGAACCGGAGCCGTTGGAATCCACTCGTCGCCGCGCATGATGTGTGTGATGTTCATGTGATGATCGTCGACGACATTTGCCAAATGGTAGGTGGGGTATCCGTCAGTCTTGAGCAGAACAAGATCTTCGAGGTTGACATTCTGAAACGTCATTGGCCCTCGGATGAGATCGTCCACGATGGTCTCGCCATCGCGCGGCATCGCAAACCTGACGACGAAGCGCATGCCAGTGGACAGGTTCTCGCTGATCTGATTCTGATCGAGTGATCGGCAGAGCCGATCGTATCCGGGCGGCTGCTTTCGAGCCTGTTGCTCTTCTCGCACCTGCTGGAGTCGCTCCGGAGTACAGAAGCAGCGATACGCCATGCCCGTATCGATCAAGCGGTGGGCGTGTTCCTGATAGAGGGCAGTTCGTTCGCTTTGAATGTACGGACCGACTGGCCCCTCTTTGTCTGGGCCTTCATCCCAGGTCAGCCCGAACCACTCGAGAATATCGAGCATTCCTTCGGCTGCGCCGGGGACGAACCGTGATCTGTCGGTGTCCTCGATCCGGATAATCAGCTGACCTTTGCTTCCCTGGCGAGGTGCCTGTCCGTACGCGAAGAGCCAGTTGAAGAGCGCAGTTCTTGCGCCGCCAACATGGAGAAGTCCTGTTGGAGACGGCGGAAAGCGGACTCGGACGAGTGGCGAATGCTCAACTTCGTTTGACTTTTCGGTACTTGTCATACTCGTGGTGATCCTCAATCCCAATGCACATCGGCAACCTGGTCAGTATAACGAGATGCCGTTGCCGGGCTGCGACCGGTTCCGGTCCTGGAACCGTTGGCCACATCGTAGCGTTCTCTCTAGTGGACAGGTGACGGGAACCTGCTATTCCGCTATCGTTTCGTCAAGGGGTTTTTGAGCGCTGTTCGAAACTCTTGGTGACTCACTGTGAGGGATGAGATTGTGACAACAACGTTTGCTCTGGTACGACGAGGGATCGCGGCTGTTTCGTTTGCGCTTCTTGGAGTTCTGGGAGCCTCAATGGCGGTGCCGCAGATTGTCGCGGCGCAGGACGGCACGCCAGAGGCCACTGCGGAAATCCCT
>JBGTJM010000355.1:0-8203 GCA_041745115.1 Thermomicrobiales bacterium | reverse complement strand
TCGACCCGTTTCTACGCGCCTCTGGCAATCGGAAACCATGTCGATCACCAGCATGCCTTCCTCGTTGGCGTCAAGCTGCATCAGGAGGGGCATCAGGTCTGGTTCTATGAGGACATGCCCTACGCAATAATTCCGGGAAAGCCGGAGGCCCGGCTTACTGTCGCGTCCCCCGCGGTTGAGGTAGCTGCCCTGGTTGATGTATCCGATGTCTGGAATACCAAGATTGACGCGATTATGGCGTATCCGTCTCAATTGGAAGTGATTTTCGGAGGCTACGCCAATGCTGGTACCACTCGGCCGGAGATCGACGCCGCGATGCGTCAACATAGTGAGTCCCTGGGCGACGGAGTCGCGGTCGAGCGATTCTGGGCTGTGGCGACATCGTAGTGAATCAGGTGGATTCTGAGGTTCAGGATGAAGAGTGGCTTGAAGTCGAGCCATTGCCCATTTCCGATACTGACGCTGTCGAAGCGGTACCCGAACAGTCCCGCGACCACGCGCAGTCACTCAGGTCAGAGTTCCGTCAGCGGCGGTACCTGGTCGCCCTGGCGGTTGCCTTCGTCCTGATTGCGGCACAGGTGTGGGTGCTGTTCTAGCGGAATACTCTCACCTGAATGTCCGTCGGCTTGAACGCATTCACGGCGTTCTGGTCCTGCGGACAGGCAGTGACGCCGACGACGATGGGCCGAACAGCCTTCAGAAGGACGTAATCACTCCGCTCTGCCAGCGACTCTCGCAGCTCGATCTCACCTCGCTGCAGGATCGCAACGTTCATGAACCAGTTAATGGGATCAGGTATCGACTCGAACCCTACGTTCCAGGGTTCGAGAGCGGCAGTAAGCGCTGCCCGACAGCTTGGATGGTTTTCAAGTCCGTAGTCATCCTTATAGCGTCTTGGGTCACAGGCTGGAAACAGCAGATCATGCCTTCCTACGGTGTCCTCGACGAGTTCGAGTAGCGGGTTCCGCAGATTCGAGTAGACGTTCATACCAGTTTGCAGCATGATCGAATTGTTGCTCGAGCGGGTGACGGATGTGGAACTGAACTCGCCCGACGAATCAGGCACGATCGCAACAAAATCCGCCACCTGCTTGCCACTGACTGTGATGATCTGCAGGAACTCTCCTTCCTGCAGCTCAGTGGCCCAACCATCACCCGGTTTCAGGAGTTTCGATTTCACGGCCAGACGGCCAACCAGCGCTTCGCTCAAGTTTACTTTCTCCCCAGTAGACGCATCCTGCGTATTACACCCGATTCTCGCAGCAATCGAGCTTGCGCAACAACTACTTCTCTTCCCAGTCAATTGTGCATGGCCTCAGCTGACCGCGCACATGCCTCCTTGAAATCGCAGCCATACGGATCGAGTCGCAGGGTGGTGCCTCCGCTGTTCGTTCGATTCCCTGAAAGCGCAGCCAAATCGACTCGTGGGTTGTGACTCTCATCCGTGGTCAGTACAAGCCCTGACCAGCGCAGCGATCGTCGCACGTCGCTGTTCGATTCCGAAGCGAGGTTCCTTCCAATTTGGGGTTGATAATGGCGGTCTGTTGAATCAAGATTCGCGGGTAACCACTCTGCGTCTGATCAGAGGTTGCTCTGGTTGGAAAAATGCCAAGCTAGAATCGCGAGGAATGCCTGCCATGAATCGATGTCCGAACTGCGACAGTGAGATTCGAGCGACTGCCCGTTTCTGCACGAGCTGCGGATTCAGAATTCCTGAACGATCCGCCGAGACTCCTGGGCAGGCGGACCAGGAATCGCTCTTTGCACCTGGCGCCTCTGGCTGGGGTGTTCGACCGGCCGAGCCGGTGGCCAATGCTCAATTGGTGGGCGCATCCGAGAAAGCGAACGATTCGTTGCAGGAAAACACCGTCGATTCACCAGAAGTCCGGGATGTATCAGTTTCAGTTCCTGAACTGCTGGACAACGCACCAGAAGCGGAGAGCGCGGTTCACCCGGTGGCGGTCCCGGTTCCAGCCGGGCCGATTCCGAACGTGGTCGCTGAAGAAACCATCAACGATATCGCCGAGAACAGAGTGAACATCGCGCTATTCCACATCGAGCGGTTGCGGCAGCTGGTACCTGACATAACCGGCTGGTCTGAGCAGCAGGCGGAGTCAGTCGACAAAGCCGTCTCGGCTCTCGAGACCGCGCTAAAGGGGCGGGAGGACGCCGACAGTCCCTACGAATCGCTCCGCGAAACGCTCAAAGCGGTAAAGCGTGACTCTCGAGATATCGACGTAATGATTGCGCTTGCGGATCGGGCCGCAGAAATCGAGGATGTTATCGCTGCCCACGACGACTACTCGCGTGGGGTTCGGGAGGCGCTACTGGCAATCAAGCCAGCGGCAGTCAATTACGTAAAAGAACCCAAAAAACGTCCAGCCCGAAGGCGTCCAGCCCGCAAGAGTCCCGCCAAGAAGCCTGCCGAGCCAAAGGCTGCTGTGGCACTAGCCACGGATGCATCTGATTCTAAGGAATCTTCGGAGTCGACTGAGACGAAGCCAGATGCTCAGTAGCCCGGCATCAGGGGAGTGCGATCAGGTGGGATCGTCGAGTATCGCGTGCCGAACGGCTACTAATGGGCTTTACACGGTCGTCAGATGCCCTCGGCTCGGCCCTGCATGTACGCGATGATCATCCCAAAGGATCCGCTGAAAGGATCTGGATAGCGGGAGTCTAGAAAGATCGTCTCCACAGATTTCTGGTGTTCCAGGTTGTCAGATATTTGTTGGGCGAATAGCCGAAGAGATTCTCCCGAGTCACGACAAGATCGTCTGGAAAGCCGAACCACAGCCCGAACAGGTCGTCATTCACGGTCTGCTGCAGCCGGCCGAGGACGTCCCGTTGGCGCTCAGGATCAGTCGTGATCAAAATTCGCCGGATGAAGCTATCGACGTCTTCGTTGTTGTAGCCGCCCGGGTTCCAGCCCTGCGGATTGATTCTGATATCGAAGTTGGAACCGTAGAGATCATAGTCGGTGAAACCAGGATAGAGCGCATAGGAGTAGGCGATGAAGTCGTAGTCCCGCAGTCGAGTCCAGCTTTCATAGAAGTCATCAGCAGACAGCACCTTGAGCTGGAACTGCACTCCCAGTTGCCGAAAATCGCCGGATAGCTCTTCGAGCAGCTGAATCAGCAACGGATCGAAGTCATCCCGCACAATTGCGGAGAATGTGAGAGGGGATCCATTGAGATCCTCCAGCAGACCATCGTTGTTCAGATCCGTGAGTCCCGCCTCGGCGAGCAGACGGATAGCTTCGTCCAGGTCCTGCTGGGGACTCACGGAACCCTCATCGTGCGCCCAGGGTTGAGCAACAGTGCCCGCGGCGTAGCCTCGGGTAAAACCCATGAACTGGTCGTCGACATAGCGGTCCCTGTTGATCGCCAGCGACAGGGCTCTCCGGATTCGAATGTCCTGCAGAAGCCCCGGTAACGGTCGTGAAAGATTGGCGAAGTTGAACGCTGCAAACATCACGCGGACACCGTTCGATACGTACAGCTTCCCTGGCGTGTCCTGCAACGCAGGCAGATCTGCGACGGACACGTTAGCCAGAATGTCGGACTCGCCGGCATTCCACTTCGCGACTCGTTCCTCCTGGTTTGCGGTCAGATTCAGAAAAAGCTGCTCGAACTGTGGCGGGCCGGCAAAGTACTCCGCATTTCGATCGCATTCGATCCGAACCGATCGGCGCCGCCCAATCTTCCAGGGACCCGTACCGACAGGGCTCTCCGTGATCCACGAGAAGTCGCTCAGCGTCCGCTGGCCGACTGGCTTGGCATTCCAGTGCTCGATGTACTGGGACCGCTTGAACATCGGCTGGGTGGCGGCATTGAGCAACCAGTTGCCATCTGGTGAAATCAGCGTCACCGCAACAGTGCGGGGATCGATGGCTTCCACCGACTCCATCTGGGTAAACAGGTTCCGGGCGCCGCTATCCAGGTCGTCGCGGTAGACCTCGAACGAGAACGCCACATCCCTGGCCTGGAATCGATCGCCATCGTGCCATCGAACATCGTCTCGAAGCGTAAACGTGATCGTCCGCGAGTTCTCGTCCCATTCCCAGCTTTCAGCGAGCCATGGTCGCGGCTCCATGGTTTCGTCGTCGATCCAGAGCAGGGGGTCGAGATAGCTGGCCGTGATCTGGAAGTCCTGCCGGAAAGAAGCTGGATTGAAATTCAAACTGTCAGGAGACGACTGAATCATCATTTGCAGAATGTCGCTGCGGACAGGTGTCTCGTCGTAGGTGAACGCCTCGCCTCGATAGACCGTGAGGCTGCCAAGTTGTTCAGGAACATCGACAGCCTCGGGCGAGCCTTCTGGACCAGCGAGCGGAGTCGCCGCCAGATCGTCTGCTGTGCTCTGCGAGAGTGACACACTTCCGACCGCTTCAGGCTCACGTTCAGCGGAGCCAAATCGATCCCCGATCGATTCCAAAAGCGCAACGGTCGTGACACCGCCAAACACCGTTCCAAAGAGGGCTCGCCGGGAAACCGCAAAGGAGCGGCTCTCCGGGCCTGACCCGGTCGAATCATCAAAACGATCGTCGAACAATGTGGCCATGGAATGTGATCGCTCCTGGTTTGAGCAAGGGGATTCTCCAGCACCGACACTCGGCCAAGGAGACAACTACGGATGCGGGTAAGCCAATTCTAGAGTGTACGTACACCCTTGGCAAGGTGCGCTGGTGCTACGGCGGCTGTCGTCACCGTTCCCTGAACGCGTTGCCCCCACTGCTGACAAGCCGGGAAAGCGACAACGGGCTATCCAGAGCCGTTCCATCAGGTCCAACCACACTTCCATCGGGCAGAAACGCTCCGGGATCGTGCTCTCCCAAAATCGCGTACTTGCCGATGTCCCAGAGCTGCTCGCGGAACCACTTGGCCACGTCGTCAGATTCAACAATCGTTCTCAGATTCTCAGCTCTTCTCCTGCGATCTGGCAGCGCCATCGTCAGAGCGGCGTAAAGTGCCTCGGCCGTGCCCTCGACGTCAGCTGGAGCAATCATCAATGCGTCGTCGCCTAGCTGGTTCGCTGCGCCGGCTCCCTCGGAGAGGATGAGGACGCCATTTCGCTCGTTCAGCAAACTGCCTTCTTTCGCCACCAGATTCATACCGTCGATGATGGTGTTCACCAGCAGCACGTCATACCACTTCATCGCTGCCAGAGCGCGAGGATAGTTTTCACCAAGCAGCATATGGATCGGCTGCCAGCTCGTCTGCACGTTGGCGTACTTGGCATTGATTCGGCCAACGATCGAGCTGACGTTGTCGAGATATTCCTGATACTCGGCGACGTCCAGACGCGAAGGCACCAGGATGGCCATAAAGTTGACGCGTCCCAGCAGCTCAGGATGCATTTCCAGCATGCGATCGAATGCCAGAAAACCACGCACAATATTCTTGCTTGGTTCAGCCCGATCGACTCTCAGCACCGTGAATTCGTTGAGATAGTTCGGCAAATAGCGGTCATGTGATCGAGCTTCGGTACTGTACGCCGCTGTTCGCACTGACTCCACGTCGATAGAAATGGGGTAGGACCTGACTTCGATGCGTCGATCGCCCCAGATTACCCCTCGCCCCACATAGTCGACGGTGACCCCTGGCACGTAGGACTCGCAGGTGTACAGAAAGCTTCTGGCATGCTCTCTCGTCTGGAATCCGATAATGTCGTTTCCCAGCATCCCCTCGCAGATCGCCCGACGGAAACTCAGCGGCAGCAATCTCCAATAGTCCGGATCGGGCCAGGGAATATGCACGAATTGCTGAATGACAGCGTCTGGTCGCTGCTCCCGGATCATTTTTGCTACCAGATAGAGATGATAGTCCTGCAGCATGATGATTGGTGGTTCGTCAAACGCCTCCATCGCCGCGACAATCTCATCGCAAAACATCTGGTTGACCACGGTATAGCCATTTTTCCAGGCGTCGTGAGTTGCTCCTGTAATGTCAGGCGAACGAGGCGTATCCCACAGGTAATGCTGCAGGAACCAGAGCAGTGGGTTACTGATCTCGTTGTAGTACTTGTTGTAGGTCTCATTGTCAGGAACGACAAACCGGAGGCGAAACTCCGGATCCGGACCCGGTGGAACAATAAGCGTCTCACCGTCCTCGATAGCCTGAGCCGCCCGCTTCCGATCGCCATCGGTCATCGCACATGCAATCCAGACCGGCTGGCGTTCACGAGCTATCGAGCTCACTGCGGTCACCACCCCTCCGCTGCCGCGGCGAGAGACGAACTTTTTTCCACCCTGATGTTCAAACGTTACCGGGCCCCGATTCGACGCAACAATGAGCGCTCGTGTCTCGACTGCTGCCGAGATGGGTGAACCATGACCATCCCCAGGGTCTGTCAATTGTTCAGTCATGGATTCTCCTCCGCGCAATGGCCAGCGGGTTTATTCGATGTTCATCAGCCGTGCCACGCTTTCCATTATGCCTAATCCGTCAAACTCTGGCCGGAAGCCGAACTCCTGACCAGTTGCCGTGTGCCTGAGACCAACGTGGTATCTGTCGGTCAGGTCAAGCACTGGTACAATCGTGCTCATGGAAGACAGCGACTCCGCCCGTCGAGATCGGTTCCCGTCGATGGCGATTTCCAGTACCGCCGCAACGCGCATTTGTCCATGGTGCACCAGCAGCGACACCGTGCTGGTACAGCGCGGGTATACCGGGCCGACCGATGAGATCAACCAGTATTTCCATTGCAAAAAGTGCGGAAAGGTGACCTACGAAATTGTTGCCAAAACCGCGCGAGAAATGCGGCTTGGCCGCTTTCATGCAGGCGGCATCTACAAAGACATTGCCCATCAAACGCGATACCAGGTAAGCCGGGTGCTCAAAGTTGGAATTAACGAGTACTTGCTTTACCTTAAGCCGCTGACTGGCGAGCGTGAGTCGGGTTAGTTTGTTTCCATTTTGCGTAGTCTCGTATTCCAATTCCGTTTGCTGAGACTGGAAGGTAACTGACGTGCAGATCGATCCAGCGCCAAATTACGACCACCGACTCGCAGAATGGGTAACCACCTACCTGCAGACTGGCGACACGTCGTTCTTTCCATTTGCGAAGCATTTCGACAGCGAGCAACGGCGGGCATTCAAGCACGCGCTGCGGGTGGGCCTCTCCGACTTGCAGGACAGCGGGAGCGCGCGTAAGACGGCGGCGACGGGCTTTCTGGTTGATGATTCACGGTTGCACTACATTGTGCGGGAGTGGGCTGCAGCAGGCGGCAATTGGCCCGCCAGCCAGGATCCGGAAAACCCTGATGGGCTGGTCAGCCTGGAACCAGGGAGAAGCTACTAGGCTCGGAGACCGGCAAATCGGTCGATCCGAAACAGATCGTATGGTTCCGCTGCCTGATCGAGCGCGAGATCAGCCAGATGTTCACCGACAACGGTTGCGAACTTGAACCCATGCCCGGAAAAACCCGCGGCAACAACCATGTTCGAGTGAGCCGGATGCCGATCGATTATGAAGTGCTCATCCGGCGTGCGAGTGTAGAGACAGACAGCGGCAGAAACCACCCGTTCTGAAACACCTTGAAGGATGGTTCGGGTAAAGGCGTGTATCTCGGAAGCCTCCTCAGGTACCCAGTCACGATTCACTGATTCGGGTGTTGTTTCCTCGCCGCCCAAATGGTTTGCGATCTTCATGCCAGGCAAGCCGTGAATCGGAAAACCATAGATCTCGCTTGAACCTGTATCCGCGGCGAACACGGGGAAAACCTCGGGTCGATACAGCTCCGGTTTCTCGACATCCATCCAGAACAGTACCTTGCGAACCACCGTCAGGGGCAGGTTCAATTCGTGCAGCACGCTCGCCGACCATGGTCCGGCTGCCACGATAATGTTTTCGGCAGCGTAGGTCTTATTGTGGGTGGTAACCAGAAAACCTGATCCATCTGATCTCACTTCGCTCACAGGCGAATTCGTCTCAAACCGGACTGGCCCACGTTGCGCCAGGACCTTCATGCCTCGCAATGCCGGCTCGACGTCGAGGAATCCGGCTCGATCGCTGAATCCTCCTTCCCAGCCGTCTGGCGGGGTGAAGACTGGCCAGCGTTTCCGTATCTCATCTGCAGTTAGCCACTCGTACGGTATCCCGTGCTTCCGGGCAGCAGCATGAGCATGTTGGGAGTGGGTCCCACCTGGTGAATCCATTTCGAGGATTCCGACTCGATGTACGATGTCGAGTCCCAGCTCGTCGC
>JBGTJM010000354.1:0-5709 GCA_041745115.1 Thermomicrobiales bacterium | reverse complement strand
CCTGCCCTTCGGGGCATTGCGGCTGGCCGCTCTGCGCTGCCGAACCAGCAGCCAGGGCGCCCGGGATGGCAGCGGCGCCACCGAGGCCGAGGAGCCCCTTGATCAATGATCGGCGAGAGGACCCCGCAGCGAGCGCCTTCGTGAGTTTGTCAAAGCGTTGTCCGTCCATATGGGGCTCCTCAGAGTTGTGCTGACGCGGTAGGCTGCGTCAAGTGGTTACCCGTTTCTGACAGGGAATGCTGACCTCACAATACGCAGGTAAGGCAGCTCCGCTCAAGGGACACAACCGGGCCATGACCGGCCATTTGGAGGGCCAATCCATCACAGTTGTGTTAAGATCGTTAAATGAACCTTCATGAATAGCAGAGTGGATTGCAGTGGAACGCACCGAATCGTCGTTTGGCAGGGTGCTGAAGCACTGCAGGCTGGAATCCAGCCTGACCCAGGAGGAGCTAGCAACCCGGTCCGGCGTCTCCGCCCGCGCAATTCGCCGTCTCGAAGCAGGGAATCGCCTGATACCCCGGCTGGGGACCGTCCGCCTGCTGGCCGCAGCCCTCCAGCTCGACGAAAGTCAGAGTCTCGACCTGCTTCGCGCATCTCGACCCTACGTGCTCGAATCGGGCGAGAGCAACGCAGAAGGCGTCGGTCGGCGCACGCTGTTGGACCTCGCAGGACCGGTTTCCACCCTGCCCGTGCCGCTCGATACACTGGTGGGTCGTGCGGAGATCATGGACCACGTCCGGCGAATGCTGACCAAGGAAAGGGCTCGTCTGTTCACCATTTGCGGACCGCCGGGTATCGGCAAGACCCGCCTCGCCATCGAAGTGGGCCGTACGCTGACGGCTGACTTTCCCGGTGGGGTGGATTTTGTGGCCCTGGCTCCAGTCATCGAGCACACACTCGTCATCTCGCGAATCGGCGAGACCCTCGGCCTGCGCGATTCCACACGTGAGGCCACATATGAGGGTCTCGCCGAAGCGATCGGAGGGTCGCGACGCCTTCTCATCCTGGACAACATGGAGCACGTGCTCGAGGCGGCGACCATCTTTCCCCAGCTGCTCAGACGGTGCCCCGGTCTGGCGGTGCTGGTCACCAGCCGGTCCCGGTTGCGAGTATCGGGTGAGCGCCATTACATCGTGCCGCCGCTGACGTTGAATGGTCGTTCCGGCACGAACCAGCAAGGAGTAGGGAGGCTCTCAGAGGCCGATGAGCTCTTTTTTCTTCGGGCACGGGCGATCGATTTTGAGATTGTCTGGAACGACGATGTCGCAGCGCAGGTCAGGGAAATCTGCCGCCGTGTCGATGGTCTGCCTCTTGCCATCGAGCTGGCGGCGGCCCAGCTGGCAACACACTCCATGGGGGACCTCGCCGACCGTGTTCAGCACATGCTGCCGCTGCTCGGCGATGGCCCTCGCGATCAACCGGCGCGGCTGCAGACGATGGAGCAGTCGATCGAGTGGAGTTATACGCTGCTCGCCCCGGACGAACAGGCACTTCTTCGCCGGCTGAGCATGTTTCGCGGCGGCTTTACCCTCCAGGCGGCAGAGTCGGTAGGCGCCGACCTGCTCGAACGCAGTTCATCCATCGAAGCCCTCCTGGGTGTGCTCGTCGAGCGCAACCTGGTCGGGAAGCCCGAACCAGGTGCCGGCGGCTCGCGGTACTCCATGCTGGAATTGATTCGGGAGTTCGGCATCCGTCGTCTCGGAGAGCTCGCGGAGGCGGACACCGCGCGAGACGCGCAAGCGCGATATGTCCATCGCCTCGCCGTGGATAACGAGGTCCACAACTGGTTGTACCGCGATCAGTCGCTACCGGAGTGGTTTCGGCTGGAGCTGCCAAATTTCCGGGAGGCGCTGGGCTGGCTGGAGGCCTCCGGCCAGGGTGAGCGGATGCTGGAGCTGGCTGGGGCCTTGCGCTGGTTCTGGATCGGACGGCTCGACCTCAAAGAGGGTCAGAGATGGCTCGATCGGGCTCTGCTCGCGGGTTCCGGGGCGGCGCCGGCGGTTCGGGCGAAGGGACTGCTCACCGCCGGTCAGCTCCGCTTCTACCGTGGCAAGATGTCAGAGGCTCATGACCTCTACGAGCAAGCCTACGCTGCCGCAGCTGAGTCGGGCGACGCCGTCGAGGTCGCGTCGACCGCCAGCTCGGTGGCGGCCCTGGCGTGTCACGAGGGCGACTATGTGGTGTCCAAACGGCGAGCCGAGGAGGCCTTAGCGGTTTGCGAAAAGATCTTGGACCCTGACCTCGCGAAAGCGATTGCGCTCTGGATTCCGGGAACTTTGGCGAGAGCCGAACACGGCCTGGGCAACCTCGACCGCGCCGACGACCGCTTTCGGCAGGCAGTGGAAGGTTTCCTCGCCATCGATCACTCGCGCGGCGCCACTCGTGAACTCGGTGCATGGGGCACGCTGGCTGGGGACCAGGGCGAACTCGGGACAGCGCTCGAACGCTACCGGCTGGCGTTGCAGCACGCCGTCCGCTCCGGTGACGAACGCTGGATCGTACTCAACATAAGGATGATTGGCGCGGTACTCGCACAGGCAGAACGCCTGGACTCTGCCGCCCGTCTGTATACTGCTGCAGACCGCTTCGAACAGACCTATGGAACGAAGAGCGTCGTGTCGGCAATGGATCTCAGAGTCGAGCAGGCTGGGCGCGATCTGATTGGCGTGGCTCCTCTGGACCGGGACCGAAACGACAGCTCAGTTTCGGTGGATTCTCTCTCGCTCGACGAAGCGGTCCTCGAAGCGCTTCGCCCGATCCCAGTGTCGTTGGAAGACCAGGCTCATTCGCTACATTGACAGTACGCGTGTGAGGCAGCTGCAAGCGTGAGGGGATCCAGGAACGGTACACGTCATGTCTGCAGTAATCGATCGCGTCCGGCTCAACCCTCGCTGCGCAGAACCCGCATCGCTTCAGCCCACCGGACTACCTGGTCGAGCATCTGGTTGGCGTTTTTGGCGTGTGATTCCTCTTTCAGGTTTCCGTTTTCGTCGAACAGACGCCGGGAGAACACCAGCGTTACTTCGGTGCGAACCGGTGCCATCTCGAGCTCCATTGCCACGGTGCGAATCTGCTGCAATGCCCTGGCACCACCGGCCGCTCCGCCATAGCCCACCAGGCCCAGCGGTTTGTCGTTCCACTCGTACCAGAGGTAATCGAGCGCGTTCTTCAACACCCCTGGTGCGCCGCGGTTGTACTCCGGCGTGATGAACACATACCCATCGCCCTGTTTGATTTTCTTCGACCATTCCTGCGCTTCCGGCGCGACCGCATCCGGCGAGGATGCAGGCGACTTCGCAGAGTCGAAAAAGGGGAGCGGCCAGTCCCGCAGATCGATGAGCTCGACCGTCATATCTTCGCGCTGGCTGGCTAGCCTGAAGAACCAGTCGGCGACTGTCGAACCGAACCGCCCTTGCCGCGTGCTACCGAGAATTGCCTGAATATGGACTGATGTTTGATCTGTGGTCATAGATTCCTTCGCTCGTAGAGGCTTTTCTGCGTATGCATCGGCTATGCATCGTTCGTGCCAAACACCAACCCTCAGGGAGGAGTTTCCGGGAACTGGTCTTCATGAACAAGAATGCCGGCTACAAAGCGAGGCGTTTCGAATGCCGCATGGTGATGCCAAAGAATTGATCCATGGCCGTGAGGCCATAACCACCGCCGCAACGGGAAAGGTCGATCTGCGGATCGACGCATCACCACGGAGGGTGATGCCTACGAGACAGGCCGATCCCCGTAGGGATCGACCTCCGTGTCGATCCATGGCCGTGAGGCCATAACCACCGCCGCTACGGGAAAGGTCGATCTGCTGCAGAATCCTCGGTAGTCAGTCAAGCCGTGTGGAAAACGATTTCAGCGGCGGGTTGCACATTCACCTTGCGGTCGGGATGGTCGGGCTCCGGGAACGACTCGTTGAAAACATCGATCAGAAGCTGACCCGAGACGTTGTCGCGGTTGAATGTCGTATGGCCATCTGCGACAAGGGTCACATCATATCCGTGGCTGACCGCACTGCGGCTGGTGTACGACACGCACATCTCGGTTTGCATGCCAGTCACCACCAGCCGGCTAGCCCCGAGACCCTCCAGAATGTCCTTGAGATCTGTGCCGTAGAAGCTATCGCGGGTGCGCTTGTGGACAAATGCGTCGCCGGCTGTGGCAGCCAGGTCAGGATGCACGTCGAAACCAGCGTTTCCAGGTTGCATTCGCTCGTATTCTGGTTCGATGTGCTGAACATACACAACCGGAACAGAAGCTTCCCGGGCTTTGTCGATCACCGAACGAATCGAAGTCAGCACATTTTCGACATCGTGCACATTCGGGTCATCCTCCACCATCGCTACCTGTACGTCGATCACCAGCAAAGCGTCTTTTCCGGGCATCGTTGCAACTCCTCCTGCACTCATGAATCACCAAGACTGAAGCCTACAACAATTGGCTCACCGTACCGGAGTGGGTGTGGGGGTGGGATCTGCTGCTGTGCCACCGCTCAGCAACTGGAACAGAAACCTGATAAACACCGTGCGCATCAGTTCCTCGAACTGCGCGCTCGGACCAACGAAGTTCTGATACGTGACGACGGTTGCCGGCATGAAGGCATCCTGCAGCGGCACCGCCGAGCCGGTCGTCACCAGCACACTCTCGCCAACCCAGTCTGCCGTCAGCCACGCCGGTCTTAACGGATTCTGGTCGCTGATCGAGCAGATGAGCTGCAGGGCTGGACGCTCGCCCAGTGTCCCCTGCTGAGCTACCACCGCGACCTGGGCTGGCTCGAGCGGCGGGCCGAGAATTGTGCCGCTCGTGTACTCGTAGGCAGCTGTGCCATCACCTGAGATGAGCCGTACACCTGTGAGCTGTGGCGTAGCTGGCGGCGTTTCCTGCCAGATCGGCGCACCGCTCGGGGTGAACGAATCTGCCCAGCCGATCTGCCAGCCCCAGTCGGGCGGCACCAGAAGGGAGCTCGGGCTGTTTGGATGCGCGAATACCACCCAGTCGAGAGGCGCTCGCAATTCGTCCGGCGGAAGCTGTATTTGCCCCTGGCTCCAGCCGATCAGGAGCTCGACGCCGGGTTGAACTCCGCAGTCTCCAGCGACGACCGGAGTTGATGCCTGCTGCGCCCGCACTGCGTCAGCATCGAACCAGTGTGCAACAGCCGCGCAGGTCGCCCCGCTGCCAATCGCGAGAAGTGAACGCCTGTCGATCGTAAGGGGTCGTTTGCTCAAGCCAGTTGCACCTTTCCCACCAGGCGGGGAAGTGTAGATGCACTTCTGATCCACGACCACACTGGTCACGCATGCCAGCTAGTTCATGCCAGTTCCTGTCGAGCTGCCGATCTCTCCCGTTTGGATCATAGTCGGCTCTGCCATCGTTTTCATCGACGCTCGTGGAGCAGTGACAGCCAGTGCTGCCGGGACCGGGAAGAGCCGGATTCGCGGCAACGCGGACTGCTGCTCTTCGATCAGCCGCTCGAACAGCTCGAGGTGCCGCTGACCGATTGCCGACCGGTCGAACCTGGCGACGGCTTCCGACCGGCAGGCAAAAGGTTCGAGCGCCATCACCTCGCGCAGCGTCTGTGCCATCTCCGCGAAGTCGCTGCTCAATCGGCCTGTCACGCCATCGTTGATGATCTCCGGGGCCGAACCGCGGCGCAGAGCCGCTACTGCCGTGCCATGCGCCATGGCCTCCACCATGGTCAGACCAAAC
>JBGTJM010000353.1:0-16895 GCA_041745115.1 Thermomicrobiales bacterium | reverse complement strand
GCGGGCCGGGCCGCTCGCCGAGGAGCTTGGAACGACGTGGACCGGCGAGCTCGACCGAATCCTGCGGGACGAGTCGATCGATGCGATCGACATCTGTCTGCCAACTCCTCAACACCGACCAGTGACGGAGGCGGCGCTGGCAGCGGGCAAACACGTGCTACTTGAAAAACCGGTCGCTATGACCAATTCGGATGCAGAGGCACTCGCTTCCCTGGCTGCGTCGACTGACAAGGTGTTCATGGTTGCGCATGTGTTGCGATTCTGGCCGGAGTACATCGAACTGGCTCGGCAGATCGAGACAGGCACCTATGGAAGGCCTGTTTCAGGACTTGCGACGCGGCGCCAGCCCTTCCCGGCGTGGTCGGAGCTCTTTTCCCGCTCAGATTTGACCGGTGGTGCGGTCATCGACATGATGATCCATGACTATGACGCGTTGAACTGGATTTTTGGCACTCCACATGCTGTGACTGCGAAGGGGCTGAACAACGATCGCTCGGGAGGATGGGATCAGGTCCAGGTATTGATCGACTACGGCGACGCGTCCGCGCTGGTGGATGGCGGGATGATGATGCCGGAGTCCTATCCATTCAGCTCCAATCTGCAGGTACTTTGCGAACACGGAGCAATCGAGTACGCGTTTCGTGCCGGAGGGCGGAGTGTCGAGATGGGCGGAGGCGTGAACGAACTGATGCTGTATCCGAATCAGGGCGACCCGGTGCGGCTCGAAGTCGAACAGAAGGATCCCTATCTTGCAGAGATCGAGTACTTCACTGAATGCGTGAGATCAGGATCGCAGGCCTCGCGGGGAACTCCTGCCGAAGCTGAAGTGGCTTTGCAGGTGGCTTCGGCGGCGCGAGACTCTCTGGAATCAGGAAGTACGGTGCGGCTATAACGGGAAACTGGTGGCCATCCGATCGCGAGTTGCAGAACGTAAGCGGCATTACGGCATTCTGGCAATCTCTCTCCTACCTTGAGGTGATGGAGTAGGACTCGACTCGAGGATGAGATTAGAGCCGTGGTGACGTTAGAGGTATTTGTGCATCCGAATTGTCTTGCTGGAGACACGGCTCAGTCGATCGTTCACCGACTGAGCCGGCTCTGCTTCGCGAACTTCGACATTCGGCTTATCGATCTCAGTTTGCCAGGGGTGTCACGGCCAGCGGCAATCTTTGCAGTGCCAACATACGTACTCAATGACAAGGTAGTCAGCCTTGGCAATCCGGCATTCGAGGAGCTGCTTGACCGCATCATGGAACTCTTGCAGAGAAGTGAGCTGAAGGAAATCGATCGATGACAGCGGCAACAGGACTTCATCACAAAATCTCGCAGCTGACGCGCGGGAAGAGTCAGCGACTGGTGCAGATGCCTGGAGAAGGTGCGCGGGACCCTCGGGACGTCAAGTTCGAGTACCTGCTGGAACAGGACGTGTTCGAACCGCTTTCAGGTGATGAGAAGCGATGGCTCATGGAATCCACTGCCATGGTGACGTGCGAGCGGGGGCAGGTGTTTCATTCGCCGGACGAACTCGGCGAGGTGGTTTTCATCCTGAAGCGCGGGAAAGTCGAACTTTATCGATTGCACTCCGATGGCCGAAAGATTGTCGTTGCCACTCTCGCTCAGGGATCGATCTTTGGCGAGATGAGCTTGATCGGCCAGCGAATGTACGGTTGCTTCGCAGAAGCTATCGAAGACTGCGTGATTTGTGTGCTGAGCCGTATGGACTTGCAGGCGCTGGTGCGTAGAAATCCAGATGTGGCCCTTAAAATCCTGGCCGAAATGGGCAATCGGCTGAATGAGCGGGAAGCAGAAATCGAAGCGATTTCCTTCCAGACCATTCCGGCCAGGCTGGCGGCTCTGCTGCTGAAGGAGTCTGATTCGGTTGGATCAGTCGCCGGAATGACGCATCAGGATATGGCAGACCGGCTGGGGACGTATCGTGAGACGGTTTCTCAGTCACTGGGACGATTCCGGGAAAGTGGTTGGATTACGGTCGAGCCGAAGTTAATCAAGATCGTTGACCGGACGCCGCTCGAGCACCTCGCCGACTACTGATCGCCAGCTAGTCCTTGATATCGAACGCGGCGACGACTGCTCGCTGATAGTCGGGGTGGCGCTCCAGCAAACCGTCAACACACATTCGCAAGAACGATGCCAACTGAATAAATTCGAGCGGTGATAGCGAAAGTGTCACAAAGTCGATCGTGAGCGAAATCTCGTCCTGATCGCCAAGCTTGTTGCGTTCTCGCTTTAGTGCCTCGGCAATGGTATGCAGGCCAGTTTCGGGCCAGATGATCTGAAGCCACTCTTCTGCAGAAGGTGCGTCGGACATCAATCGATCCTCCAGACTTTGCTCAATGCGTCTCGCGACCATCCCCTGAAAGTGTAGATGTAAGGTCAATTACATCCTGCTCAACGGTGACTCCATACGATAGAAGCAGGAGTGCCCGGACTTTCAGGGAAGGCTCCTTGAGTGACGTATTTGGGCCCAGTTGCCCAACGAGGAGGTAGAGATGATTGTGACGCTTGACCAGAAGATCACCCGCCGATCGACTCTGAAGGCCGCAACCGCAGCCGGATTTGGACTCGCGGCGGCTGGGACTATGCTTGGGTCGCGAACGTCGCCGGTGCTCGCTCAGGACAGCGAGGAACCTGAGGTTATCGTTGGTGATGTGCAGGAGTTTCAGCTTACGAACGAGGACATGTGGGCGGGCCATTTTGGCTCGGTCACGCTGACGATGCATCCAGGCTTCTTTGATGGAGGCGATGCGTGGTACATCAGAACCGATTCCTCTGATGCTGATTTCGCAGAAGCGAACGGTCTGGTGTACGTGCCGCTGCTTCGAAATGCACTTAGCGTCGAGGGTAGCTATGGAGAAATCTACCTGTTCGACGGCGGTACTGACGATCAGCGAGCAGTTGTCAGCACGATTCCGGGCAACGACGATTTCACCCCTGCATATCGGGTGAACAACGTGACATTCACTGGCGATGCTGAGCTACTGAGCTCTGTTGCCGACATTATGGCCGCCAGCGACGCGGGTTCGATCGAGATCGAACAGACCGAGAACGTGGTGAACTACCCCATCGTTCTCTGGCCGGATGGCGGTTTGCCGGTCGATCCTGACCTGGAGAATCCACTGGGCCCCGGCATTCTGATTTCTGAGCCGGATACTGAAGCAGGCACAGTCGAGTTCAAACTGCATGAGTGCTATCCGGGGAGCCGCTATATCGCGACGGATACCTCTGCTGTACCGATGGCGCCGATGATGGGCGTTGTTGCCAGCGCACCTACTCAGGGACTCATTGAAGCCGGTGCAACCGCGCCGATCTACGTGTTTGGGAATGGCCTTGCTGGTCCGGCGGCGATGGGATTCCAGCCTTCGGTGTTCAATAGCAAAGCTGGTGATGTGATCTGGAGCCCGTTCTGGGAGCACTTCACGGTGGTGTGGAATGACGACGCTGAGCCAGCGCTGATTACCAGCGAGGCCGAAGTGCTCGAGCGAGAGGCTGCTGGCGAGCTGACCATTTATCCGGGGACGCCGGATACCGAGGGGCAGAGCTTCGTCGTCAACTGCCCGGCGCCGATTCTGGCTACCAACGACTTCGATCCCGAGGCATTCGCAGCGGGATAGTTCGTCGATCTCTGAGGCGAGTTGCGGGCTGTTCCACCGCCGTCGGTGGAACAGCCTCCGGCTAACCTGAATGAACTCTGGATCGTCGGAGCCGGGTTTGAGCTACCTGGAGCTACCTGGGGAGTGTGGGTTCGTACTACGATTGATCAGGAAGGAAAATACGATGACGCAGGAAACCTACACCCGTTCAGATGAGACTCAGGTATCGAAAGCGTGGACCCGGCGGACGCTGTTGCAGCGAGGTGCGCTTGCCACAGGAGCAATTGTCGTCGCTGGCGCAGGCACGCGAGTGCTGGCTCAAGATGCGTCGCCGACTGCACGACCAATCGAGGACAGCGGTCGGTATCGGTTCTCCACGTTTGGCTGGGCGACCGACTTTTCCATTTACAGTGTCGATCTGCTGGAGATTGCGCCGGGAGGCCCAGGAAAAGATGGGATTCCACCAATCGATGAACCTCGGTACGAATCGATCGAATCGGCGAATGCATGGCTGGACGATATCGAACCAGTGGTAAGTGTCGCGATCGAAACTCCAGCGGGCCCCGTGGCACGTGCGTATCCGATCCAGATTCTGATCTGGCATGAGATGGTCAATGATGTACTGGCGGATGAACCGATCCTGGCCACCTTTTGCCCACTCTGCAATACCGCGATTGCGTTCGATCGCCGGTTGGCAGACGATGGAACTGTCTACGATTTCGGGACGACCGGCAATTTGCGGTTCAGCGATCTGGTGATGTGGGATCGCCAGACGGAGTCGTGGTGGCAGCAGCTGACGGGGGAGGCCATTGTCGGCACGCTGACCGGTGCGCAACTGACGATGATCCCTGCGCAGATACTCGGCTGGGGTACGTTCAAAACGCTGTTTCCGGACGGTGATGTTCTTTCGGTCGAGACCGGGTTTTCGCGAACCTATGGATCGAATCCGTACGTCGGCTATGACGATGCTGACTCTACGCCGTTCCTGTTCGATCGTCCCGCTGATGGCCGATTGCGTCCGATGGAACGAGTTGTGGGAGTGGACTCTGGCGGCGAGCAGAAGGCCTATCTGGTGGGCGATGTGACCGAGGCCGATGTGATCAACGACGAGCTGGGTGGGCAGTCGGTGGCTGTTTTTCTGTCTGGTGGCGCAGCGTCGGCAACTGACGGTCAGAACATCGCTACCTCGCGCGATGTTGGCCAGGTCGGGGTATTTCTCTCGACAGTGGACGATCAGGAACTGACATTCGCACTCGAGGGGGATCGCATTCTCGACGAAGAGACAGGGTCTACCTGGGATCTGGCGGGAGCGGCAATTGGCGGGCAACTGCAAGGGTCGCGACTGACTGCCCTCCCACATGTCGTCGTGTTCTGGTTCGCATGGGCCGCAGCGTTTCCCGAAACGAGTATCTGGAACAACGGAACCACGATTACTCCTCGATCGTAATACCGCCTTTGAGTGGGACGCCGGTGCTCCATCGTTCCATGGCTTCAGCGAAGTCGGAAACCGCCTGAGGTCCTGCAACGTGGAGTCCGGCCTGAAACGCGGGATCATCGGTCCAGCGATAGCCGACAAACTCAGCGAAAAAGGGTTTCAGGCGCAGACCCGATCTGCGCCGAGCTCTGGCTGACTGGATGTATTCGACCGCCGCTTCGATGGTCGGTGGATCTGTCCAGTCGGATCGAAAGAGTATGCGTCCGGCAGCACTCATGATGTAGGTCATATTTGGAAGCATGCCGTATTTCCGGTGCAGCGTGCCGGTTAAGTCGTCGACCAGAACTGGCCGCTGGATGCCATACCGGTCGATGAACTGCCGCGCATGCTGGACTTTTTGCTCGATCGAGGTATGAGCGGGGAAGTGCTCGCCCGGGTGAGCTTCGCGGGTGTAAAGAAACACCGAGTCGATCCCGGCTTCTCGCCAGACGGAGTCTCTGCCATCAAGCGCTGGCGCCGCCAGCGCGCAAAATGGTCAGGTAAGGGACCCGAATTCAAGAATCAGATCGCGCCCACGCCAAAAGCTTGACAACTCTCGCGATTCGCCGGTTGCTGCGACTATGACTGTGCCGTCAGGAGCCTGATCGCCGCCGTGAAGTACGGATCGAAACACTGAAAAGTCGTCATCTCCAATAAACTTCTGATAGTTGTAGGCTGAGACGTCGGCGTCGTTGGACATGCGCAGGAACCCTCCACCGGCTGCTGAGTGCGATATTCCGAGATGGTACCAGATCGCCTTCCAAAGAAATGCTGATCACCTTGAGCGCTCGGCCTATAATTCAGTTGCCCGATAGTGGCTGGACCAGAGTGGAGAGATCCGTGGAAACTCCTGATCGCGAGGACGCAACTGAGGCTGATGATTTCGAGTACGTCGAGACATCAATGGATCTCGAAAGCCGGGTCGCCGAATTTGACCCCACGCCGTTTGTGCATCAAATCCGCAGCCGGGGTGGACGCTCAAGCGACTACCTCGATGTCAAGCACCGATTGCTCTGGTTGCGGCACGATCACCCAGATGCTGAGATCGTGACTGAACTTGTTAGGCTTGACGATCAAAGCGCCATTTTCAAGGCCACTGTGAGTATTCCAGGTGGTGGGCGCGCCTCTGGTCACGGTAGCGAGACTGCAGGCGATTTCGCAGACTTCATTGAGAAAGCGGAAACCAAGGCTCTTGGGCGAGCGCTCAATGCACTGGGATATGGCGCCCAGTTTGCGGAAGCGGAACCCCGTGGACGCAAATCCGACCCACCCGATCGACATGGCAGTGAACCGGTGCGAGCACAGCGGCCACCATCTGCCACGGATGAGCGAGGCGGGAATGAATCGGCTGAGGCGGGAACCACGTCGCTCGAGGACTACTCGTGGAGCATGTTCTGGCAGTGGGCAAGAGCACAGGGATATTCCTCAGTCGAAGAGCTCGACCGGGCACTCGGAAAACCGACTCAGGGCATGACTCCAGCAGAGATACGATCTCTTCTTGCGAAAAACCGTACGTCCCCATAGCCTGTACCGGGCCTGGAGGAGCGTAGCCGCCGCAACAATCGGAAGAAGACTTGGGAGTATCTTCCCTGATTGCTATCCGCTGGGGTTTCAAACGCGCTGTGGCTGACGCCTGGTTGTGCCGATCAGCTATGTAGACCGGATCGATCGATGTCTGTGGTACCGGAGCCGGGAGGCATTCCTGAAGCGTATGAGTCTCGAATAGAGGCGTCTGGCCATGCCGTTTCGCTCGAATCGATTTCGAAGGCCCACTGGCAAGCTTGTAGCGACATTACGCGCCGCAACGGGCGCACGTTCTATTTCGCAAGTCAGCTTCTGCCACCGCAAGCTCGGCGTGCGGTGCACGCGGTGTACGCCTACTGCCGAATCGCCGACGACTACGCAGACCGAGTAGATGAAGGCGGTGTTGATTGGGCTCGGCGGCAGCTCGCGGCGTGGGAAGCGGAGCTGGATCAACCCTTTCACGATGTGGCTATTGCCTTTTCGGCGGTGCGTCATCACTACGGGATTGACTCAGCACTTGCGAGGGACTTGCTAACTGGCGTTCGATCGGATCTTGATGCGCGGTGTTTCGCCAATTGGGATACGTTGCGGCACTACTGTTATCAGGTGGCAGGCACTGTTGGTCTGATGGTGGCGCCGATTCTGGGATGCGGGCCAACCGCGTTGTCCCAAGCCGAGGCGATGGGCATCGGGATGCAGCTAACCAACATTGTCAGAGATGTTGGCGAAGACGCAGCAATTGGAAGGGTTTACCTCCCCGATGAAGACTTGGATCGATTTGGCGTCGACCGGGACGAACTCCTTCGAGGCAACGTGACTGGTGACTTTCAGGGACTTCTCGCGTTCGAGATTGCGAGGGCACGCGCGCTCTATCAGGAAGCTGAACGGGGCATCCCATCGCTCTCTCCGTGGGCCCAGTTTGCAGTGCTGGCAAGTGCGAAGCTCTACGGTCAAATACTGGATAGCGTTGAAGCCCAGCACTATGATGTGATGACCAAGCGAGCTCATGTGACGACCCCACGCAAGGTAGCCTCGATGCCTCGCGTCGCCATGTCTCTGGCGGCTATTCAAGCGCGCAGCCGACTTGGCGGGTTATCGTGAACTTGCGGACAACTTGCGGACCTCGTTTTCGAGGATTGAGACCACGTCTGACGCCGGCATCGCAGCGAAGTTCTGCACAGGCTCGCCAAATCGGACTGTAGTCTGCCACCGATCGGCTCTGCGGTAGCTCAATCCAACGGGAACAAGTTTTGCGTCGATTCCCTGAGTAGCTGCTCGCTGGGCAACGGTCACGACGCCAGCCTGAAATGGCAGGAATTCGTCATCGTGCATTTTTGGTGTGTAGGTGGGATCTATCGTCGGATAGCCTTCCGGAAAGGCAAGCACGATGCGGTCTTCCCGCAAGAGCTCGATACTCAACTCAATAGCCTTTTTGAGCTTTGGAATCGCGCCGGGCCGGGCTCGGCCTGTGGCCGGATCTGAACGCAGAACCACCGGCCAGCGTGCCGACAAGCACAGGGTTTCCATCGTGCGATGAAGAAGTGAGTTGTGGGCCCAATCGAGCGCAACAAGAGGGTGAACTGGCCGGTCTATCGTGGCCAGAATCACACAGCCGTCATAGAGATGGTGGTAGTGGCGGGAGACGAGGATAACGGCGCCGGTGGCAGGTATATTTTCCAGACCTTCGACTGTCAGCGAGATAGTGCGCCAGCAGACCAGCTGACTGGCTTTCCTCAGGAAATGCCAGGGCAGGTCATGCATTCCGGGCAAGGCCTACGTTCCCCTTCGACGTCGGCGGGGAACCCTTTACCGCTAGCCACGCAGGAATCAGGCCCAAAAGGGCTGAAAGCACAACGGGTATCCAGAGATCGACGTTCAGGCTGAGGGCCATGGCGAATATGGTGTTGACTGTGTAGATCGCGAACGGAAAGATCATGGGAATGCGGGTGGTGTCAGCTTCTCTCCGCCACAACAGCCTGGAGATTGCCATGAATGCAAGAGCCGTGAGGGTCCATCCGACGAAGTTCTTGATCGGCATACCGAAGTAGGGTCCGGTTTCGCTCCACTCCCAGAACTTGATTTGCAGAGATTCGTGCGCCATGGCCGGATCGAGTACGAGATCCCACACCGTGAGGAGCCATCCTCCAGCCAAAATGCCGGATAGCGTGGCATATGGCAACCGTAAGTGCCTGACCAGGGCCACGCCAATCAAATACGAACTCAAACCCATGTAGAACCAGGAAAGAGGAATCGTATACGGAACCTGGCCCAGAACTTTCTGGCCGAGGAAATCGGTGTACTCGTAATTTCCGAACGGCCAACCAGTGCCGGTGCCGATGAGCTCAGACACAAGCGACAATCCGAATGATACGGAGAAAAAGATCGTTGTTTTCGACCAACCAAGGGCTTTCACCCCGAACGCGAACATTGCGGCGGCGCCAAGAATGATATGTGTGGCTCCGGCATTCTCGATCGACCAGTTGAAAACACGGACAGCGCGAGGATCATCGTTCCACAAATCAGGATTCGGCAGCATGATCAACAGACCGATGAGCCCGAATATCAGCGCCCCGATATGGCTGATCAGGAGCACGATGGAGAGACGATAGTGCTTCATGGAGCGTTTCCTCGCGAAACAGATCTGCCCCGCCATTGATGGTCTTTTCGCAAGAGACTTCGCCACAGGGCGAACGTGACAGGCCCATCGCTGAGTGGCGACAACCAGAATAGCGGAGATCGAGGCCGGTAAGCTCTGGCTGTACCGATGAGAACTCCCAAGCGGAGCAGGAACAGCGCAGCGTTCACGACTACAAGTGGTCCTGGCAACCGCGCACCGAGCAAACGGACTCCGATCATGAGCAGGGGAAGCGTTTGGATTAACGACACGTCACACAGGCCGAGGATCGTCCGGCGGGACGACTGCTGCTCCGGAAGTGGAAGCGAGCGAGGCCAGTTGTTCCACGTGTCGCTGGCTGACGCATACATTGCTACCGTGGCGTCTGAGTCGAATTCGAGCAGACCCACGTGATAGCCGATTGAGGCTGCTTTGCGGGCGATTGCGAAATCCTCCGCAATAGCGTGACGAAATGGAGCGAACCCTCCCACCGCATCGAGGACGTCGCGTCGAATAATCATGCACTGCCCGTTGGCCTGAACGAGGTCTGGATCTGAGGTCAGCATACCTGGGGGGCCGAATCGGTAAACCAGGGTTGTCAGCATCGATGGGTGCAACAGAAAGGTGTCTAGGCTCTGCAACTGCTGACGCGTGGCGACACTGAGTATCCCTGCTTCATTGCTGATGGCCCGAGAGAGAAGCTCACGGCACACACTGGCCGTGAGGTGGACGTCGGCATCGACAGTGACAATGAACCTTGACGAAGGGTCAGCGGCCTGCAGGCCAGCTTCAAGATTGTGGACTTTGCCGTTGGTCGTCGGTGGTGCCTCCCCGGCGGTGATTACGCGGATTCGGGGATCGTCCAGAGCTGCTTTGCGGGCCAACGCGACGGTGTTGTCGGTGGATCCTCCGTCGACTATCAGGATTTCGATATTGACGTCAGATTGAGCTGCCAATCCAGCAAGACAGCGTGTCAATCGGCGGCTTTCATTGAGGACAGGCACGACGACCGACATCCTCGTGTCGCCATCAACGATGGGTTGCGTCTGGTCAGGTGTTGACCTGCTTGCGATCCTGCGGAATCTGTCGATCACGCGGACCGCAAACATGGTTTGCACGATCGCGACTGAGTTGAGCGTTACATTCATTTAGTCAGGCTTCGAAGGAGGTCGGAAGGTCGGGCTCGGTGCGGCGAGGGCACCAATCAGCACCCATTATTCTCCCATTGGGCTGACGAGTACATTCGACTACGGACTACATTGTACCGTCGGTGCCTGTGGTTGGATTAGTAGCTGAGTTCGTAGTGATCAAGGACTTCCGAATCGTGGATATCAGTGTTATCGGCTGTGGATTTGGTGGTTTGGGAGCTGCCATCAGGCTTGCGGCCCGCGGTCACCGAGTGAACATGTTCGAAGCGCGGGATCAGCCGGGTGGAAGAGCATATACCTACCGGCAGGACGGGTTTGTGTTCGACGGGGGACCAACCGTGATCACCGCACCGTGGATGATCGAAGAGCTCTTTGCTGTGGCTGGCCGTGATCTCCATGACTATGTTGAGCTCGTGCCGCTCGATCCGTTCTACCGGATCTACTTCGACGACGGATCGTCCTTCGAGTACGCAGCATCGACTGAGCAGATGCTGGCCAACATTGCGGCCTTCAGCGGAGATGATGATGCAGATGGCTATCGCAAAATGCTGCAGAAAACCGAGAGAATATTTGAGAAAGGGTTTCTGGAACTGGGCGATCAACCGTTCTTGCGGTTTGGTGACATGGCAAGGATTTCCCCTGATCTGTTGAAGCTGGGTAGCCATCAGACCGTTTACCAGCTCGTAAAACGGTACATCTCTGATGACAAGCTGCGGCAGGCCCTTTCGTTTCACCCACTGCTGGTAGGAGGAAATCCTTTCACCACCACAAGCATCTATGCGTTGATTCATCATCTGGAGCGGGAGTGGGGAGTCTGGTTTGTGAAGGGTGGCACGACGGCGTTGATCGATGCGCTGGTGAAACTGTTTCAGGAACTTGGCGGGACCTTGCATCTCGGCGCGCCAGTCGCCCAGATCGTGACGCGCGATGGTCGAGCAACGGGAGTTCGGCTGAACGACGGTCGGGAGTTTGGGGCAGATGCTGTCGTTAGCAATGCGGACGTGTCGAATACGCTCGAGCACATGCTCGGGCCGAGTGCGCTGAAAGCGAGCACCAGATTACGACTGAGGACGCTTCAGGACTCGATGTCGTTAATGGTCATCTACTTCGGTACGAACCGGCTGTATCGTGGCGAAGACGCCCCTCAGCTTGCCCACCACACGATCATGCTGGGACCGCGATACGAGGGGTTACTAGACGATGTTTTCAAGCACAAGGTGCTTTCGGACGACTTCTCACTATATCTGCACATGCCCACTTTGACCGATGCGTCGCTTGCCCCTCCGGGTTGTGAGGCGTTCTATGTGCTTTCGCCGGTGCCGAATCTCAATGGCGCGGTGGACTGGGAACGTGCCGCGAAGCCCTACCGGGACAACATCATGTCGTTCCTGGAGGAACGGTACCTGCCGAATCTTTCCAGGCATATCATTACTGAGCGAGTGATCGATCCGCGGCACTTTGCCAACGAGCTTCACAGTCGATCGGGAGCCGCGTTCTCGTTCGAGCCGAAACTGACGCAGTCTGCATGGTTTCGACCTCACAATCGGTCGGCTGACGTCGAAAATCTCTACCTTGTCGGTGCGGGAACACATCCGGGAGCCGGGGTGCCAGGTGTCCTGACGTCTGCCAAGATCGCAGACGCGCTGATAGCATCCTGAGGTCGGATCGGAACGAGCGAAAGGTGCCTGCGCTATTTGGAATCGATAGGTTGCCTTCAGTTCTGGGTCGGCCGACCGTTCGTACAAGAGTTGCGCTCTGGACCGATTCGCGCTAGTCTGCAGATGTACCCGGAGCGTGATCATCTGGTTGTGACTAGGTCTTCGGGTACCAGTATTGGCGGAGCGGGGGATCCCGCGGTTTACCGCGAGAGCGGAAGGAGAATCTCAACAATGAAGAGAACAGGCCTTCAGATGCTCATGCGCTTTGGCGTTGCAGCGCTCGTGATTGCAGCAATTGCTGCAGTCGGTTCGATGCAGGCCATGGCGCAGGACACTGAAATTATCATTCCGATCAATGAGATCGAAGGATCAGGCGTTTCCGGTGATGCGACATTGACGGACAACGGCGATGGCACAACGACCATCGACGTCCTTGTCGACGGTGCCGGCGATCCAGAGGGTGGACATCCGATTCACCTTCACTCTGGAACGTGTGACACATTGGGCGACGTCGTGGTGGGTCTCGAGCCAGTTGGTCCTGATGGATCAAGCGTCACGGATGTACCAGTGCCGCTGTCAACGATTCAGGATCCAGAAATTGGACCACACTCGATCAACATTCACCTGTCAAACGACCAGATCGAAGTCTATGTTGCCTGTGGTGACATTCCGGTGACAGAAATGGGCGTCGGCGGAGAAGCAGCGTCCACCGAGACCACAACCACTCCGGCGACCGGCATTGGTTCGACGGCAGCTGGCACGAGCAGCATGATGGCGCTTGCCGGATTGGTTGCCGCAGCAGTGGTTCTCTTTGGCGGCATGGGCCTCCGACGGAGCTCGGTCCGGGCGTAACTGTCAGAGAGTCTGCATCGTCAGAATTTGCGCGTCGGGGGTGGCAGATGCCACTCCCGATTTTCGTGTGCGATGATTTCGCGGTGGGCAAACAGCACAGGGAAACTCCTGTATTCGAATGGCGTGTGCGATGAAGCGGTATGAGAACTACAGCTACTGGCTCGAGACTTGCGGCGATGACCTGACGCCGCGCCCACCTTTGTCTGGAACGATCGATGTCGACGTCGCCATATTGGGTGCAGGCTACACGGGGCTGTGGACTGCCTACTACTTGCTGCAGCACCAGCCGTCGCTGAAGGTGGCGATCATCGAGCGAGAGATCGCAGGATTTGGTGCATCGGGGCGAAATGGAGCGTGGTGTACGGCGGGCTTTCCGACTGGTCTGGACGAGATCGCCAGAACCTGGGGGCGTCCCGCCGCGGTTGAAACTCATCGCGCAATGGTCGATGCCGTGGCAGAGATTGGCGCGATCGCGCAGCGACACGATATCGATATCGACTGGGCAAAGCCAGGGATGCTGATGGTGGCGCGGGGACCTGCACAGCTGCCGACGATCCATTCCGCCGCGCAAACCTATCAACGATTCGGGTTTGGGGAGGAAATCGACCTCCTGGACAAGCAGCGGACCGATGAGCGCATCCGCATTACCGAGTCGCTGGGATCTCTCTGGATGAAAGAGACTGCTGTGGTACATCCCGGAAAACTGGTGCGCGGACTTGCTCGCGTTGTCGAGGGCATGGGAGCCACAATTTACGAGCAGACTGGGGTGACATCATTCACCGGGGGAGCATACCCGGCGTTGCATACGAATCGGGGTCACGTTCGAGCCAGGATGCTGGCGCTTTGTGGTGAGGCGTACATGAGTCGGCTTCCCGGGGTTGGGCGGCAGCTCATCCCGGTCTATTCGCTTATCACGTTGACTGAACCGTTGAGCGACGATGACTGGGAGGTGATCGGATGGGAGGGAGGAGAGTGCGTTGACTCTTGCCGATACACCGTCGACTACCTGTCCAAGACGAAGGACGGCCGGATTCTTTTTGGTGGACGAGGAGCACCGTACCATTTTCGCTCAAAGATTTCGGATTCGTACGATCGGCATGATTCGACGCATGAAATGCTGATGAACAACGTGCGGACCTGGTTTCCGAGATTGAAGGATGTGCGGTTTACCCACACCTGGGGCGGGCCGCTTGGCTGGCCGCGCGACTTCATGCCGACGTTTTCGTTCGATCCCCGGACAAACATCGGGACGTCTCGAGGCTACACGGGAAATGGCGTTGCGACCGCGAATCTGGGCGGCAGGACGATCGCCGAGCTGATGCTGGGAGTCGACTCGCCGCGTCTGGCGTTACCGCCCGTGGGTCATCGGTCTCCGAACTGGGAGCCTGAGCCGATCAGGTTCGCTGGCATTCGCTTTGTTCAGAAGTCATTCTGGAACATCGACATGAAGGCCGAGCGGACTGGGGTGGCGCCGTCTGGCAAGACGCTGGCAGAGCGCCTGACCCGGCACTAGATTCAGCGAAACGGGTGAGATCAGGCAGCTTCTTCAGGAGGGGATTCCAGCCGGTAGCCGAGACCCGGAAACGTGGTTATCAGTGGAGGAGCGTCGGGGTTCGTCTCGAGTTTGGCCCGGATGCGGCTGATCCAGGTGCGCAAATAGTGGGCTTCCTCCCGAAACTCTGGACCCCAGATGCGGGCGAGAAGCTCTCCATGCAGCATGACGCGACCGACGTTTCCGGCGAGCTGGGAGAGGAGCTCCCACTCGGTTTTGCTGAACCTTACTTCCTGATCATTGACTACCACGACGCGTCGATCGAGGTCAATCGAGACGCCGGGATAGGTCAGGCGAGACGCTCCGCCGATCGGGGCGACTCCTGCGGTGCGGCGAAGAACGGCAGCGACCCTCAGCACAAGCTCGTCTGGATTAAACGGTTTGGTGATGTAATCGTCTGCACCCGTCTGAAAGCCGCGAGAGAGATCTGCATCGCCGGATCTCGCGGTGAGCAGAATGACCGGGGTTTGTGTCTGAGCGCGTATCCGCCGCAGGGTTTCGAATCCGTCGATACCTGGCATCATCAAATCGAGAACGATGAGATCGGGGCGCTCGTGCTCGAGGAAGGCAATCGCCTCCTCGCCGCTGGACGCTGATTCGACTGCAAACCCCTCGGACATCAGACGCGACCTGACGAGACGAACGATGGCGGGTTCGTCGTCCACTACAAGTATCAGGCGCTTGTGCACAGGCTCATTACCTCAACGACCGAAGGACACTACCACTGATTATGCCTGAGTTCGAGACTGCGGGGGGGCTAAGGTGCATGCTCGTCGAAAGATGGATGTTGCCAACCGTCGGCTACTGGCAGGGTGATCGAAAACGTCGCCCCCTTGCCGGGTCCGTCGGATGCAGCAGAGAGCGTGCCTCCCTGAGCGTGGACCATCTGACGGCTCAGATAGAGCCCGAGTCCCATACCCCTTACTGTTGGAGGGGCACCCGGCCGGCGAAATCGTTCGAACAGCTCGCTGAGATACTCTGTAGCGATTCCGAGCCCTGAGTCGGCGATGCTCAGGGTGACCAGACCGCAGTGGTGCCTTGCCGATGTGATGATCTCTCCACCGTTTGGTGAGTACTTCATCGCGTTTTCAAAGAGATTTCGCAGTACCTGTTCGAGGTGATTTGGATCTGCTTCGACTGGCGGAATATCGTCGTCGATTGATGATACGAATGTGTGTTGCTGGGTTCGCACGCGCAACAACCCGGTCACCTTTTGAACCAGCGGGAATAGGAGCACTGGTTCGGTGGTGGGCTCAACTCGTCCGGCCCTGATTGCGGCGAGGCTAATCAGGTTGGACAGCATCTGGTTTAGACGTTCGCTTTCGATCGCGATGTCGCCCAGGATTTCGTCGTGAGTGCTTGCCGAGACCGAATGCTGATGTGTGGAAAGGAACTGGGCGCCGCCATAGATCGCGGTAATCGGCGTGCGTAGTTCGTGAGAGACGAGCGAAATGAAATCGTCCTTAAGTTGTTCTGCTTCTCTTAACTGCGTGACATCCTGCATAACCACGACAACCCGGCCGACCTTTCCGGTCGGACCAAGCAAGGGTCCCGCCTGAACAAGAACGGGAGTTCGGAGACCATCACGTTTTTCGATCAGCAGCTGCAAGTTGCGTAGTGTCTCTCCGCTTCTGGCCCGCGCTCCTGGCAGCTCTCGTGAATCGAGTGGAGCCCCCTCTTCATCGATGAACGAGAAGTCTGTGCCATGGATGGGAACATTCTGGAGAGGGCGTCCCTGTATTCCGAACATTTCCAAAGCGGCCGTGTTGGCGAGCTCGATGCTCATGTCCTCAGATGACTGGATGAACACTGCGGTAGGGAGGTTGTCGAGAATCGACTGAAGCTGATCTCGCTGGGCTTCTGCATCTTTTCGGCTGACGGCAATTTCTCGATAGAGAGTGGCCCTGTCGATTGCCGTAGACGCGTGCGTCGCGAGTACCTGGACAATCGCCAGGTCGTGCATGTCGAACGGCTCTCCGTCGATACGATCACAGAGGTAGAGGTCGCCGACGGAGCGCTCATGGAGGAGAATCGGGACGCCAAGCAGTGACTTCATGGGCGGGTGATTTTGAGGAAAACCGGCTGAGCGCGGGTCGGCCTGCATGTCAGGAATGAGCATTGGCATGTGGGTGGTCGCCAAAGCGCCGAGCAGGCCTTTGCCACGGGGCAGTGGCCCGATCGATGCGCGTTCGTCCGGATCGAGTCCTGAGGTGATGAACGACTGGATTGTTCCAACGGCGTCTGTCACACCGAGCGCACCATACCTGGCCGCGACGAGGTCGCGGCCAAGATCGACTATGCGCTGGAGCACGATGTCTAGGTCGATCTCCGAGGCTATGGCAAGCGATGCTTCGTATGCCGCAAGCAGGGCTCGCTCGCTTATTCCGGACTGTTCTTCGATCACATGGGTTTCTTGCATTTCTCTGCCTAACCGCGCATGAAGGTTCGCGGACTGCAATTCC
>JBGTJM010000352.1:0-4245 GCA_041745115.1 Thermomicrobiales bacterium | reverse complement strand
CACCGGACAGCATCAGCTCAGCTGGCAGCAGCTGGTCGAGCAATGGCAAATGGCGGAATCGTGGGGTTTTGACTCCGCCTGGCTCTTCGATCACTTCATGGCGCTCTATGGCGATCCGGACGGTCCCTGTCTGGAGACATCAACACTCCTGTCGGCTCTTGCGCTCAAGACGTCCCGCCTCAAAGTGGGTGTGCTGGTATATGGCAATACTCATCGCCACCCGGCGATCCTGGCGAAGGAGATTGTGACAGTCGATCACATCAGTGACGGCAGGGCCATTCTTGGCATTGGAGCCGGTTGGAATGAGCGGGAGCACAACGCCTACAGCATTCCATTTCCGTCTCCGGGCGATCGAGTCGACATGCTCGATGAGGCGCTCGAGATCATGGCGAGCCTGTTCACCGAGAGGCGAACCTCCTTCATTGGGGATCACTACCAGCTGGCTGATGCTCCGTTTTCGCCAAAACCGTTGCAAGCGCACCTACCGATATTGATCGGAGGCGAAAGGCCGCGGATGCTGAAGGTCATCGCACGCCATGCCGATCTATGGGACACCAGCCGTCCTCCAGAACGCATGCAGGATGGGCTTCGTGAAATTGCCAGCCACTGCGCCGAATTCGGACGAGATCCGGCTGAGATCAAGGTATCGTCGCATTTCGGTGCAGACAGGCTGGAGGACGAACAGGGAATCGCTGACCTCATTCGGACGTATCGTGCGGCTGGGAGCAGTCAGTTCCTGTTTGACTTCCCGATCACCAAAGAGGGGCAGGCGAGTGCCCGACATTTTGCGACTGAGATTCTTCCGATGTTGCGTGAAACACTTGTTTGAGGCGCTCGGCGCCACGGCGTTTGCCAGTTATGGAAAGGTCCTAGCGGAGCAGGATGTCAGACAAAAACTCCAGTAGCCCTATTCGGCTCGTTACATTTGACTTGTACGACACGCTGATCGAGCTGCATCCCAAACGATGGGAGCGACTCCAGACCGCACTCGATCGAATCGGCATTTCGTCGAATCTGGAGCTGCTCCGCTCAGCCGATCTCGTCGCAGAGGATTTCTTCACCATCGAGAACGGCAGGACGCCGATTCGGGATCGGGCGGCCGCCGAACGCGAGCAGTTCCGTCTCGAGTACATGCGGATTTGGCTCGAAGCTGCTGAAATCAGCGCTGATGACCACACCGTCAGGTCCGCTAGACAGCAGTACATGGCTGAGTACGAGACTCCTGCCGTCGAAAGCGGCACGTTTGGTGGATATCAGGTCTTTGCAGACGTGGTTCCTGCTTTGCGCAAGCTTCAGCAAGCTGGAGTCAAGCGAGCGGTCATCTCCAACGCGGACGACGATGTTACTGAGCTTTGCACGCACATGGCATTCGCACACGAGATGAATCTGATCGTTACCTCTGCGATTGTCGGATACGAGAAACCTGATCCGAGAACGTTCCGAGCGGCATTCGAGCCACTCGCCATTGCTCCGGCTGAGGTCCTGCATATCGGTGACCAGCCTCAATCTGATGTCAGTGGGTCCCTGAGCGTGGGAATGAGAGCGGCGCTCATCGACCGGTACCATCGCCATGATCCTCAAAACCACGAGGTGCCGATCTTCACCGGGTTGCTCGATCTCGTCGATCACGTCTTCGAAGTGAACGCGACCGCGGGATGGCCAGGGTGACTTCGGCACATGTGCCAGGTCCAACAGTCGGTCTCGTATCGGTCAACGTTGGACGTGTTGGCTATCTGGGCGACCGGCGAGGTTCGATGGTCGAGAGCGGCTGCGCGAAGCGCAAGGTATCTGATGCTTTCGTGCGAGTCTCGCTCACGAATCTCGCGGGCGACCAGCAGGCGGACCTCCGGGCACATGGAGGTCCTGACAAGGCGGTGTACGCCTACCCGGTTGATCATATCCCATGGTGGACAACGGAGCTGGTGCCCAACCCTCCGTTTGGCCCCGGCTCATTCGGCGAGAATCTCACAGTTACAGGATGGACCGAGGAAACGGTGAAGATTGGGGACGTCTGGCAATGGGGTACTGCCACATTGCAGATTTGCCAGCCACGTTACCCCTGCTTCAAGTTGAGCATGGCGACTGGTCAGACCCGGATCGTTAAGCTCATGGTGACTTCGGGCCGCACTGGATGGTATCTCCGTGTGCTTGAAGAGGGTGACGGACCCACCGACGGCCAGATACACCTGAGAGATCGCTCATCCAGATCGATTTCAGTACTCGACGCTCATCGGGCGCGCCTGCCTGACGCTGATCCGAACCTGATTCAGCGAGTTGTTGCCGAAGAATCCCTCTCTGCCGGTCTTCGCGCAGATCTACAGCACGAGCTCAACATTACCGTTCGACCTCTGGTCGACGTCGTGGGTGACAAGGCTGCACGCAAATAGTCTCTGCTGTCTGCTGAAACGGTCAGGACGTTGACATGGCGACTGGCGAGTCTTCGACAAGTGACTCTTCAACAAGTGCAGTCGGTGATGCGCCCAGTTTTCGACAGGCGCTGAAACTCCCTGGAGTCAACATTCTCGCGGCGTCGAGAGCCGCGTCACGACTTGCAGGGGCCGTCGTTTCGTACGGGGCGATGGTGTATCTGGCCCGCCAGGATGCTTCGCAGTTCGAGATCTCCGTCATCGCTGCCGCGACATACGCAGCCGCGTTGGCCTTCGGTATCCAGGGCGGCACGCTTTCCGATTCCCTTTCGAAGCGCATAGCGCTCATCGTTGGTTACCTCTGCCAGGCATCGCTGTGTCTGCTTGTTCCGTTCTTCTGGGGAACAAGCGTTGGGGCACTGATGTTTCTGATGTTCATGACCAGCGCGATCAACCAGCTCATAACTCCGTCACTCAAATCTGCCGTAGCCATTGTGTCGACTCCCGCGCAACTTGCGACCGTCACAACCGTCGTCACTGTTATCGGATCGATCGCGTCAGCTGTGGGGTCGGCAGTTGTTGCTCCGGTGCTCATCAAGCACACCGGGATCAATACGGTTCTGGCGGTTGGGGCAGTTATCTATCTCGTTGGTGCCAGTCGAACGCTCAAGCTCCCGCAATTCGAGCAGTCGATTGGGGTGCGAGATGCGGTCAGATCGGTCGACTGGAAACCAACGGCGCTCTCCTTCAAGTGGCAGGCCAACTGGATCATCAATCACCGGTCGATTGCAACGATGATTCTGGCAGGCGGCATCGTCACGGCGCTCTTCGAAGCCTTCAATACCCTGATTCCAGTGTATGTGCGGGACGTACTCAACGCTGATCCAGCGAACGCCGTGTATATCTTCGCTCCTGCTGGAATCGGATTTCTGATTGGCACGCTAGCGACACCAAAGCTGATTTCATTGGTAGGTGAGCGGAGGCTGAACATGATTGCGCTCTCGATCATGTCAGTGTCTTTGATGCTCTTTGGCCTGATCGACATTATCGCTCCGTTCCTCGCGCCGTTCAGCCCCATGCGGGTTTTCGAGCTGATTCCGGGCGTGTCGATCAATGACAAGGTTCTGGCGGCAAGTCTGATTGCATTACCCGCCAACTTCGGATCGACAGCGTCCACCGTTTCCGTTCAGGTCTTTGTGAACCGGCGGGTGCCGCTGGCTCAACAGGGAAGCACTTTTGGGCTTCAGGAGGTCAACGAAAACGCGTTGACGCTTTTCGCGGTTGTGGTGCTAGGTGGGATAGCGACACTAATAGGCCCGAAGGTTGTGTTTCTGATTGCCCCAATCGTTGTCGTAAGCATGGTGATTCTGCTGCTCGAGCATAGTTACCGGACGAGCGGAGACACACCGGTTACCTATCGTCAGGCGTTTGACATGCTGTCTGATTCTCAGGATGATCAAGTCCAGAACGAAGATGGCCGGTGAGCACCCTGATGTGAGGTGCAGACGGGGTACGTGAATTGAATCTCGCAGAATCACCTGAGAGGACTGACTGTGAACGAACCTCGAGCGATTGAACGAATTGAGTTTTTCGAGCGGCAACGAAGGGCCAGGGAATTGGCTAGCGCTGCCGGGTACGATGCGCTATTTGTCGTTGGACGATCCTTCTACGACCGTCCCGGTGACCTTGCGTATCTGACGAACCACTTTCCTCCTTTCCCGACTACGGTGTTCTCGGATGGGAATCGGGGTATGGGGCATGGCGCGTTTCTGTTGCCGGTCGATGGAGAGCCGGTTCTGCTCACTGACGCTCGAAAGCATCGACCCGATCTGGTGGTCATCGACGATGTGCGCTCGACCGATGATCTGGGAGCTGGAAT
>JBGTJM010000351.1:0-7562 GCA_041745115.1 Thermomicrobiales bacterium | reverse complement strand
GGTCTGTTGTTCGACCTTTCACGAGCTCGCTTCGTTCAGAACCATCGCTTTCGCCTGTGAGAACTCTTCATCGGACAGCAGGTCCTGTGCTTTGAGTTGGCCCAGGGTTGAGAGGAACTCAACGACCTCCGGGACGGAAAGAGGAACTGCTACCGCTTGACTCGTCGTTTGCGCTGGTGCATCAGCGGGCGCGAACTCTGGTTCGAGGAGCGTCATAGAGCGAGCGATGGGCAGTTCTTCACGTTGCGCGATCCATCGGTTGACGAGGAGATACCCGCCAGCTACGAGCGCCAGCAAACCAAGCATCCAGGCAAGGCTAATGCCTTCCCAGACAATGATCAGGACCACCACCAGGCCAGCCAATCCACCGACAACGACCCACTGGTTCGCTCTGATCTCACCTTCCACCCTGGCCAGCACCGGCCATCGCTCGGTCAACGACTGATGCTCGATGGCGAATCGGCCCTTCGCATCTGTCAGTCTCGGTGACCCACCCCGAATCAGCAACATTGCCGCGCCAGCCGTTATGAGGCCCAATAACGCCAGAATCCGGATGCCTCGCCGCAGATAGTGGGTCAGGACGTCATAGATGGCGGCTGCGGCGTCTTTGTCGACACCGTCACTCAGATTGCGTAAATACCACCACCGCTCGAGTGCCACGAGCACAAGCAACAGGATCATCGCAGCTGCAAGTCCGAACCCTGCATGCACCAGCGCAGTCCGGTTTTCAGTCGCAAGTACCACATATCCGACCAGGGAGATCAGTGCCAGAATGGGCAAGATGACCGCCAGCGCGTCAACGAATTCAACAATTCGCTGCACCTCGGCGAGCTCTTCTGACTCGAAGAGGACAATCTGGGCATCGTCAGGATCCAGCGGGACGGTAATGCCAAGTGTGGCCAGCTCACCTTCGATTGTGGTGACAATCGGTGCCAGCGAAAACGCCACCTGACCGTTGTCAGTCGTGAGGTAAGGCGACGAGCCACCGGTAATCAGCGTGTTTATGGCACTATGAGCGACCGTAGCGATCTCTTCCCAAAGAGATTCGAATTGAGCTGACCGAACGACGCGCCCCACGATATCGTCAAGAGCCCCGGCCGTCGCAACGGTGAGGGTGCTGCGAACGATACCGCTGTCGGCGTCCGATCCCTGGAAGGCGTCGGCTTCAGCGAGCCGCGCGGAAACGTGGCCACTCACTTCGCGAACAATTGCATCCTGAATCGCCTCGTCGCTTGCCAGAGGAGCGACCGTCCGCACAAATCGATCAGACTCCATAATCAGGTTGTCGAACCAGATCGCTGGCACTGCCAGCGTCGTCGATACCAGGAAAACGGCAAGCAGCACTGGAGATAGCCACCGCCGCCAGCCGGCCGGTTCGGTGTGATCGGCAGTGGTGTCACCAGCGCCTGCGTTCGCCACAGGAGGTATTCCCGGACTCACCCCCGGTGCGTTCAGTGCGTCGGACTCGATTTGTGGCGTTTGCCCAGCAGCGTTGTCGTCCCCGGTCATTTCCCGTTCATCCCTTCTCCCGATCGATGATTGGCGGTGTGCTTCTCTGCAACTCAGTCTAGCAATCACCGAGCGAAAATTGCCTGTTTGCTGGCCGGAAATCGCGGATTCATTGCACAAATACTCCTTAGGTCGCAGCGTAGAAGGAGCGTGTAAGGGCACAAAGCGCAGGCAAGTGGTTAGCGAACAGGAATCTGATGGCGACGCATCAGGTGGTGCCGACAGTGCGAAGAGTGCGTTGCCTTTTGTCAGAGCGGGATCGGCAATGTGTGAAGAACGGTGTGTTGAGAACCGCCAGGATCGCGGTTCACTCAGATGCAGGGCTATGATGGGGGTATGGCAACTGGCCGACGAACGAAGAGGGCAACCATGGTTGAGGTTGAACAGCATCCGGTCGTACTGATTACCGACTATGCATGGCCGTCACTGGACATAGAAAGGGACATACTGGGCGAGATCGGCGCAACGCTGCTTGTTGCTGAGCGGGGTGATGAAGCGGAGCTCACGCGCCTCGCGCCACAGGTCGACGCGATTCTGACATGCTGGCGGAAAGTCTCGCCTGAGGTGCTCGATGCCGCCGCGAAGTGTCGAATCGTGGCTCGGTACGGAATCGGACTTGACAACATTGCGGTCGATCACGCCACTTCTCTCGGAATTCTGGTAACAAACGTCCCGGATTTCTGTCTGGACGAAGTGTCCGACCATGCAATGGCCCTCATTCTTGCCTGTGCGCGTCGCGTTGTTCCGTTTGCCTCTGAAACCCGGTCAGGGGAGTGGAATCCCAGTGCAGCGCAGCAACTCCGGCGGATTCGTGGCAGAACACTTGGCATTGTTGGCTACGGTGCTATCGCTCGCACGCTTGTCCCCAAAGCGCGGGGTTTCGGAATGGAAATCCTTGTGTACACACCTCGCATTGAACCTAGTGAGATCGAACCCGGAGTGAACGCCACCAACGACCTGAATGAGCTCCTGGCGGCTGCCGACTTCGTATCTGTTCACGCACCTGCGACGGCTGAAACCCGCAACCTGATCGATTCGGTGGCATTGGCAGCGATGAAACCATCAGCCTGGTTGATCAATACCTCCCGTGGTGCCCTGGTCGATGAGTCCGCGCTTGTGGATGCCTTGATCTCGGGCCAGATCGCGGGCGCAGCGCTCGATGTACTCGCCGTGGAGCCACCCGAAAGCGCCAATCCATTGCTGTCCATGAAAAACGTGATCGTCACACCGCATGTGGCGTTTTCGTCTGAAGAGGCTGTCAGGGACCTCCAGCGCAAGGCGGCACAACGGGTTGTAGAAGCATTGAGTGGTGAGGTTCCACGGGAGCTCGTAAACCTATCAGTTCTCGATTCTCCACAGTTCAGAGCTCGATCACGGCTTGGGCAGAGAACGGATGATTGACTCGACCCGTTTGTTCTGCGCCTTGCTCAATCCAGGCGTTCGTTGATGACAGAGCCTCCGGAAGGCTTCTAACGTGGATTCATCAGTGGACATAAGAGCGGCGACAGACGCAGCATGGCGAGGAAACTCGCTTTCGCGGCAGCCCTCCAGCAACCGCAACAGAAACCTGACCGTCTCCTGGCGGACCTCAGGAACACTGACTGCAATCTGTGCAAGCGCTCTGACTCCCCAATCCCTGGTGATGACGGATCCGTCTTTCGTGGCGGCCTTGATCAAATGCAAATGAGGCGCCAGCTCCTGTGCGCGAAACGGCGAGACCGTCGCAATCGCCTCCATTGCGCCCCAGATCATGCGATTGTTCTTCTGGCTGAGCAGATTTAGAAATGCCGACCAGTGTTCCTCGATCAGCGTGGCGTCTCGCGTACCGACTTCATAGAGCACTTTCAGGGCGTCGCTTCTGACTGCCTGCTGGTTGTGGCTGAGCAGCGAAACGAGCTCTATAACAGCATTACGGTCTTCGCCAGCAACGATTTCGTCCGCCAAAGCGATGTTGGGCGCCTCATCGTTTCGACCCAGGTTCGAACTCAAGCGATCGAAAATTGCCACGGTTATTCACCCTTTCCGGTACCGTGAAGATTCTCGGGGATAATGAGCCAGCGACGCCTTGCGGCCGGGGACGGGTAATGCACATGAGCGACAGCCTCGATATCGAGCAAACTGAACAGCTTCTGGACTATTTAAGAGGTGCTGGCCACATTATGCCGGACGAAGCGCCGGAAATCACCAACCTCGCGGGCGGAGTGTCAAATCGTACAGTACTCGTAGAGCGATCAAGTGGAAACGACTGGGTGCTCAAACAGGCACTTGCCAAGCTGCGGGTACAAGTCGACTGGTTCTCACCACCTGAACGGGTCCATCGCGAGGCGCTCGGTCTTCGCTGGCTGGCAGGGTTGGCACCTCCCGGTACGATCACACCGATCGTCTTTGAGGACTTCGAACATCACCTTATCGCTATGAGAGCGGTCCCCAAGCCGCATCAGAACTGGAAGACGGCGCTTCTCGCGGGCGAGATCGATCTTGATCACTTCGAGCAATTCGCCATTCTGCTCGCCACGATTCATCGTCGCAGTCATCAGCTTAGGTCCGAAGTCGAACCATTGTTTGCCGATCGCGGGTTCTTCGAGTCTCTCCGTCTTGAACCCTACTACGGCTACACGGCGTCGCAAATGCCGGAGGCGACCCGTTTTCTCGAAGACCTGATGCCCGAGACCCGCTCGCATGGGGACACCATCGTCCATGGTGACTACAGCCCGAAGAATGTTCTCATTCATGACAATCGGCTGATCTTGCTCGATCATGAAGTCATTCATTTTGGAGACCCCGGCTTCGACCTTGGATTTTCGATGACGCATTTCCTCAGCAAGGCTCATCATCTTCCGGATCTCCGAACTGAGGTCTCTGCCTCCGCACTTAGCTACTGGGATCGTTACTGGAAAATGGTAAATAGCGAGTCGTGGGCCGCAGGGCTTGAGACGCGTGCCGTACGACACACGCTTGGTTGCCTGCTTGCGAGGGTCCGGGGGCGATCACCGCTCGAGTATCTCGACAACTGCGAGCGCGATCGGCAGGCGTCCACGGTTGTCTCACTCATGAGTCAACCACCAGTGTCAATGCCTGAGTTGATCGCACAGTTCGCCAATACGATCTCAGGAGAAGAATAGGAAATGTCCGTAATCGCTGAGCTTTCGGCAATAGAGATTCTCGATAGCCGAGGTCGACCAACCATCAAAGCCACGTGCCGGCTCGCGAGTGGTGCTGCCGCCAGCGCATCGGTTCCATCTGGAGCTTCCACTGGCGCTGCTGAAGCCCTCGAGCTGCGCGATGGTGACACTGGTCGCTACCACGGACTTGGCTGCAGGCAGGCCGTTCACCACGTCGAAACCGATCTGCAGAAAGCTTTGAACGGACGCCAATTCGACTCTCAGCGATCGCTCGATCAGGCGATGATCGAACTCGACGGAACCGACAACAAGTCTCGTCTGGGGGCCAATGCCATTCTCTCCGTCTCGATTGCTTTTGCTCGTGCCACGGCAGTTGAGCGATCCGTGCCGTTGTACCGCCATTTCGCTGACTTGCTTCACAGCGGTCATCAGGTCACAGCTCTTCCTCGGCCGACCATCAATCTTCTCAGCGGTGGGAAGCATGCCGGCGGCCAGATGGAGATTCAGGACATCCTGCTGGTGGCGAATGGGGCGCGAAGCGCTGACGACGCTCTTTCCATGACCTGGGCCGTCTTTCAGTCTGCCGCCCAGTTAATCCAGCGCCGCTACGGAATGCGGCTGCTCGTAGCCGATGAGGGTGGCCTGGCTCCCGATTTTCCATCGATCGAGGCAGCGTTCGATCTGGCCGTTGAGTCGATCGACGCGGCGGGATGTCGCGCCGGGTCTGACCTTTCCCTTTGTGTCGACGTAGCCGCCAGCCACTTCAAGCAGCCAGACGGTTATGGTGTTGGCGATGAAACACTTTCGGCGGAGGGATTGATCGATCGTATCTGCTCATGGGTGGAGCGCTATCCAATCGTGAGCGTCGAGGATGGGCTTGCAGAGAACGACTGGCCGAACTGGCCCGTGTTGTGCAGGGCGCTTGGGGGAACAGTTTTGACTTTGGGCGATGACTTCCTGGCCACCAATCCCGACCGGATCAAGCGGGCGATCGAGACAGGTTCTGCAAACGCGCTGCTTCTGAAGGTCAATCAGATTGGCACGCTTACCGAGGCTGCCGAGTCACTGAGGCTCGCCCGAAACGCAGGCTGGAAAGTGGTCGTCAGTGCCCGATCGGGCGAAACGGAAGACGACTGGCTGACCGATCTTGCAGTCGGCTGGCAAGGAGACGCGCTCAAGGTAGGGTCCATCACGCGTAGTGAACGCCTGGCAAAGTGGAATCGATTGCTCGAAATAGAACGAGGGACTGGCCTGCCTCTCAACGATTGGACAAACTAGCGAATTTCGCCGGCGCGGTTCGCTGTCCCTGGACTTGCGAAGTGTTTTCCTGGACCAGGCTCTTACCAGTTCTTCAGAATCGGTCCTACCCTGACTTTGAACACAATCAGAGCAATGACGTTTGTCAGGAATCCAGCGATGCCCCAGACCCAGGGATTGCGGCGTTCTCGCTCAGCCGCTCGATAGAGGGCGTAGCCGCAGGCTACCCCGATTGCCAGGGCAATGAAGCCGAACATCACGATTTCCACTGAAGCTCCTTTCGATCAAATCCTTGAATCGGGACCTGGTGCCACGTTCGTCGAAAGTCGTCAGACCAGCCAGCGTTCGAACCAACCCACTAGCCGGCTGAGATAGTCATAGCGATGAGCTGGCAGTCCCGTTCGCGTCACCGAGATATGAGTTCCGCCAGGATATCGAACAAACTCGACCTCGCAACCATTCTCGACCAGGGTGGTAAACAACTGCTCGCCCTGACTTATCGGCACCCGGTCATCACTTTCACCGTGCAGGATCAGTATCGGTGTTTTTGTATCCTGCAGATAGGTCAGCGGGGAGCGAAAACGATACTCTTCGATGTCTTCATGAGGCCGTGCTCCAAGATGCATCGGCGAAAAGGTGTGGCCGATATCGGCGGTTCCATAGAACGACTCGAGGTCCACGACGGGGGCCCCTATGACGGCGGCTTTGAACCGGTCGGTATGCCCAACAATCCAGGAAGACATGAAACCGCCATAGGAGTATCCATAGACGCCGGTTCTGTCCTGATCGACATAGGGTCTTGCCACAACCGCATCGGCGACTGCCATCAGGTCAAGATAGTCCTCGCCTCCCCAATCGCGAACGACCGCCTGTGTGAACGCTCTGCCATATGATCCCGATCCGCGCGGATTGCTGTAGGCCACGATGAAGCCCGCTCCGACCAGGGCCCGATCCATCGGTGAAGGTGCATAGCCATACCAGCTGTTTGGACCGCCATGAATATCCAGGACAAACGGATACTGCTTCGACTCATCGAATCCTTCTGGCTTCAGCAGCCAGGCCTCGATAACAACATCTCCCCGCTGAACATCGAAGCGCTCCCACGTGTACGGAGCAGGTTTGTCCACGTTTGGATCGACTACGATCATCGCCTGACTTGCATCGCGATCGAAAACAACGATCTGGCCGGACGCTTCCATTGAGTTGGCGCTCTGCGCGACGTATCGCCTGGCTCTGTCGGTACTGAATCCGCTGTGCAATGCTGGCCACTCGTGGATCAGCGAAACCGACCGATCAGTAACATCTACTTCATACAGCCCGCTTTTTCCAGCGTGGTACGCGTGAAAGATGGCGTGGGAATCGTCGGTCCAGACCGGCTGAGCAGGCGACGTGGAGGTCGCCGTACCTGAATCTGGCTGACACCGAAGATCATCTGTTAGGCGGGTGAGTTCACCCGAGGTGACGTCGTAGACAAACAGGTCGAACTGCCATGACTGATCCGTGTCCGCTGCGAGCAACAGGCTGGAGCTGTCTGATGACCAGCTCCAGCAGCCGACCGCTCCGTCGCGGTCACCCACGAGCGTTGCACTGCCCGTAGCGACATCGATGAGCGCCAATTGACCGTGCATGCCATTTCGGTTCGGAATGTGCACGGCAATGGTTGAGCCGTCGGGT
>JBGTJM010000350.1:0-2580 GCA_041745115.1 Thermomicrobiales bacterium | reverse complement strand
CGCGCTACGGGCCTATGCTGGAATCGAGCGCGAGGCCGTGATTGTCGGCGTTCATTCCTTTGTTGAAATCTGGAATGCGGGAGAATGGGAATCTATGGCATCGGCCTCCCAGCAAGATGTCGACGCAATTGCGAAGAGACTCGCTACACTCATCTGACATGACACCAGTCCCGTTTTGACATCGCTATGGACATCGGCCGCTTTGAGTCATCACCTTTCAGAACCTGGCACCGCCGAGCACATTCCTGTACTGCTCGATGAAGTGATAGCCGCCATTCGACCTAAGCCAGGTGGAAAATACGTCGATGGTACGTTCGGAGGGGGCGGTCACACGCGAGCATTGCTGGAGGCAGCAGGGCCGGACGGTAAGGTGCTCGGGATCGATCGCGATCCCGCAGCCATCGAGCGAGGCCGAAGGATGGCTCTTGAGCCAGGGTTTGAAGGGCGTCTCGCAGTGCAGGCTGGTTCATTCGCCGATCTGACTTCGATGGCGGCGGCATTGAATCTCCTTCCCCTCGATGGGGTCCTTTTCGATCTTGGGATGTCATCGTTCCAGCTCGATGCTGCCGATCGTGGATTCTCGTTTGCTGCTGATGGTCCGCTGGACATGCGATTCGATCCAACGCAGGATCTATCAGCAGGAACACTGGTGAATGAATTGAGCGCAGCAGCACTTGCTGACATAATCTGGAAGTTTGGTGATGAGCCTCGATCGAGGCAGATTGCCAGGGCCATTGAGGCCGAGCGGCAGGTTGCGCCGATCCGTTCGACACTTCACCTGGCCCGAATTGTCGAGCGGGCGACGGGAGGACGACGTGGCGCCAGAACACACCCGGCGACCAGGACGTTTCAGGCTTTGCGTATCGAAGTGAACAACGAACTCGGAGAACTGGGAACCGCAATTGACCGGGCGATCGGCTCCCTGCGAGCTGGAGGACGACTCGCTGTGATCTCATTTCACTCGCTTGAGGACCGGTTGGTAAAGGAACGGTTCCGGACCGCGGCGAGCTGCTGTATTTGTCCTCCAGCTCAGCCTATTTGTACGTGCGACCATGTTGCGCAAGTTCGAGTCATTGGCAAGCCGATTCGTCCGTCCGAGGAAGAGATCGAGCGCAATCCCAGAAGTCGCAGTGCGACATTGCGCACCGCCGAGCGGCTCGAAGCGGAAACGTTGATGGGTGATGGGTGATGAGTGAATTCGCGCATCGAAGACCTATCCCGGTTTCGGAGATTTTTGAAGCCGCTGGTCCCGAGTTGGCCGGCAGCCTTGAGGGAGTGACCGAATTCGGTTGGATAGAGCGCAACTCACAGGCGATAACACCGGGCGATCTGTTTATCGCGGTTCGAGGTGAGCGGTTCGATGGGCACCAGTTTGTGCACGATGCCGCGAACCGTGGCGCGTCCGCGGCTCTTGTATCCCGTTCGTGGTTCGATCAGCTTGAGACACGGCCAGAGATACCACTGCTCGTTGTTGACGATCCAGTCGAGAGCCTGCAAAAGGTGGCTACAGCACGACGACGCGGGATGGTGCTCGAGGTGATTGGGGTTACCGGGAGCGTCGGCAAGACGAGTACGAAGGAAGCCATTGCTGCGGGTATCAGGCAGTCGCGGTCGACGTACTGGAGTCCGGGAAACATGAACAGTGAGATTGGACTCCCACTCTCGATTCTGGAGATTCCCCCCGGCACAGAGGTGGCGGTCCTGGAGATGGGTGGTGCGTACGCGTTTGGCGAGCTTGCCCTTCTGGCGGAGATAGCTCAACCGTCGGTGGGTGTAGTCACGAATGTGTTTCCTGTCCATCTCGAGCGGATGGGTTCGATCGAGGCGATCGCCAGGACGAAGGCCGAATTGATTGAGTCGTTGCCTGCTTCCGGTCTGGCAGTGTTGAACGTCGATAATCCATGGGTCAGAGAAATGCGACGATGCACTGGCGCCGGCGTGGTTACCTTTGGGCTTTCTGAGGAAGCCGATGTACGAGCGAAGAATGTCAGGACATTGGGACTCAGTGGAATCTCATTTGAGCTCGTTACTGGCAGCAGCGAGACCGAGGTTTCGCTGCCTCTCGTGGGCGTGCATTCAGTAGAAATGGCTCTTGCGGGAATTGCCGTTGGCACACATTTGGGTTTGACACTCGACCAGGTGCTTGCCGGAATCGCAGAACCGGCTGTACAGGTGCGGCTTGTACTAATGGCTGGACCGAATAATTCTCAGTTGCTTGATGACACGTACAATGCGAGCGCCCCATCGGTATTGTCGGCGCTGAGGCTTCTGCAGGAGATTCCTGCGGGACGAAGAATCGCGGTGCTCGGGGATATGAGGGAGCTCGGCGCTGAGGCTGCGGAACAGCATAGAGTCGTGGGGGAATACGTCGCGAAGGTGGCGAACCTGCTAGTTACCTATGGACCCCTTGGGCGCCAGATTGCTGATGCTGCGGCTCGAGTACGAGAAGTCGACGGGCTGACGTTTGGCATGCAATCATTCGATTTGGATCAGCGCGAGGAATTGACGCAATTCCTGATGTCAGAACTACGACCCGGTGACACGGCGCTTCTGAAGGGTTCGCGGGGCCTGGAAATGGAA
>JBGTJM010000349.1:0-3459 GCA_041745115.1 Thermomicrobiales bacterium | reverse complement strand
ACCACGAAAGAAGAGACGTTTCTGTGGTCCCTTGGTCTTCAGGAGCATGGATTTGCGGTTATCGCTCTGGACTGGCCCGGTACCGGGGAGGCCATCGACGGCATGCCACTATCGAGCTACTGCGACGACATGACCGACGGCATCTTCCAGCTGATTGAGTCTGAGCCTGATCTTGACAGCGGGTCCGTCGCGTTCTTAGGCGTCAGTCTGGGGGCGGTGGTTGCGCTCCGAGCAGCAGCAAACGATCGTCGTGTGGGTGCTGTCGTGGCGCTGACTCCTCCGTACGATCCACGACCATGGATGAGCGCAATCAATCCGTTGGTGGCCCAACAGCTCGTTTCGCTTGCCGGACAGGCACAGTCGTTGCCAGTGCTCATCGCCGATTTCTCGCTTCCAGATGTCATAGACAAGATACGATGCCCAGTTCTCGTCTTCGGAGCGGCACGGGATCTCGTGGTGCCGCCTGACGAATCCTTGAAGCTGACGTCGGCGCTCGGCACACTGGGCACGCTTGTGTGGTACCAGGACGGTGCCCATGGCCTTTATGACCGGATTGATGACTGGAGTAATGTGACAGGCGCCTGGTTAGGATCGGTGTTTGAGAGAGCTGATTCTGTATCGGCGGAGCCAGGCACAGTGGAAGAGCACTCCACCCGGGTGGACCAGATTTACCAGGAACTCAAGGACGCATTCACCGAAGAAGAACCCGAAGATATGGCTGATGAACCAGCGAGCGTTACGAAGCCGGTGGTCGATCCTGGCATCGTCCCGGAAAATGGCAAACGCAGTTGAATGCGGACCGGTCAGGCGACCGACCGCAATCTGCGAAGTTGCGAGAAAAACTGATAGCGGATAGCGATCTCAGTCAGAAAAAGTCCGAGCGCTGCCAACAAGGGGATCCACCAGATAGGAGTGAATTGCCGGACACTGGAGGTACTTGTCGAAGGCGCGTCGAAGACCGCGCCAGGATTCTCAAGAGTAAGGACTCTGCCGCCAGTTCGCTCGGCAATTGACATCAACAACTCATTCGCGCCTGCTGACGGCTTCAACTCCGGCGAAGCAGGAACGGAGAATCCAGTTGTTACAGATTGAGGACTATTCTCGTTCCCATAGGAAAGATCAATCTGATATCCGCCGGGTTCTCCATTGGTCACCCGGACTTGATATTCACCTGGTGCAGACTGGTACGGTTCGATCTCATCAGCCACGCCACCCATCGGGGACCATATCGCCACTGTTGCGCCCGACAGATCGACATAATCCCCAAGCACCTGCTTTGTGGAGATGGTGACGAGCGTGTCTGAACCATCCCGCTGAGTGGACACTGTGATCTGTCCGTTTTCCGGATCAGGCAAGGCCCACTGAACCACGCTGCCCCAGAACTCATCATACCGATTCCAGTTTCGCCAGTCAGCAGCAAAATCAATACCGTCATCAGCTGCCCAGGCGACCACTCGACCTAGGCCCAGCTGCCACTTGGCAAGAATTGGGTCACCTCGAGAGCTCGTAAGCACTACCTGGGCGTTCCCTTTTTCTTCAGCGAAGTTATATCCAGAGAGCTCTGGAAGCGACTCCGGCGGGAACGAGGCCATGATCGGGCTGGCAAGGACCTGAAGTGGCGTGAACGTGCTTCGGATGACCGATTGGCTACCCGCGCCTTCGGCTTCAGCGAGGGTCAGGATAGGGATGTCCTCAGCTCGTTCGGTCGGATGGTAGTTGCCATTCCCGCGCTCGGCCAGGAACTGCAAAAGGTCCGTATCGGCGTCACTGCCAATCGCAATCGTCGAAAGCGTGGTATTGCTGTTCCGAATCTCCTCTATTAACTTGTCATAACTCTCCCTGGTGCCCGTGCTTGATTTGCCATCGGAAAGCAGCACGACATGTCGGACATCTGCATTCGATTTGGAAATCTCGTCGAATCCCACCGCGAGTGCCGGATAGATCTCAGTGCCACCATCCGCGGTTATCGAATCTATTGCGACATTGATTCGCTCGCGGTCTTCAGGTCCACCAATAACGGTCAGGCGCACGATCCACTGCTGTTTATCGTTGAACACCAGAATGCCCACTTCATCGCCATCAGAAAGCGCGGCGCTGGCTAGTCTCACCGCCTCTTTGGCCATGTCGATCTTGCTACTCGATTGCAGAGGGTCGTAGGCCATCGAGCCAGATTTGTCGACGATCAGCATCAGAGCGACTCGTTGTCGTTCTTTGCCTTCCGTTACTTTGACCGTCACCGGCAGCATTTCCTCGAGGTCGGTATTGGCATAACCACCAGGTCCATACGACGTGCTGCCGCCGATGACGATCAATCCTCGTCCGAACTCCCGCGTCATGGTATCGAGTGCAGCAGCCTGGCCGACGGTCAGTTCGGATGCGGGAACGTTGTTCAGAAGCACGACGTCGAATGCACTGAGATCGGAAAGACGTTCCGGAATTCCAGAAGGCGAAGTTGGCGTGACGAGCGCTCCGCCACGTTCCAAAGCGTTTCGGAGAAACGTCGAGTCGGCTCGTTCAGCAGAAACCAGCAGGAGGTGGGGTGCATCGCGAACGACAATTGCCAAACCCTGTTCGTTGTTTGACGTGAATCGATCGTTTCCTAATTCAGGTACGGCTCGCACCGTCAGACTGTGAAAGCCTGGCTCAAGATCATCGACTTTGAATGCGTGAGAGCTCATTCCCTGTGCGAATGTCGCTTCCTGAGGTTCCATAGGTTCACCATTCACGAGGATCTCTATGGCTCCCGGTGTTTCGACTTCGCTGATTACGCTCATCACCAGAGAGACTGGCTCGCCCATCCAGATCGAAGACGGGGCGATGAGGCCTTCAATCCGAAAGTCATCGATACCAACTCCCTCGACTGGAAGCACGTCAACGGAAACGCCGTCAGCTGCGAGCTGAGATGCCTGGCTCATCGCCGTGCCATCGTTCTCGGCACCATCTGAGATGAGCACAATCCTGCGTTCGCCCGTGACAGGCAATGCCCCGGCCATGGCAAGAGCCAATTCGATATTGGTTGAGTCACCTAAGATCGATTCACTCAAGTCATTCTCGAGACGCAAGGCTTGTCCATCAACGACTGGTCGGGTTAGATGCGCCGATGACCCAAACGCAATCAGAGCCGCCCGATCAGATGAACCGGATGCTTGAAGGGCATCATTTACCCAGCTAGTGATCGTGCTGCCGGTTGACTCTTCGATGCTCGACGAGCGGTCTATCACAAAGACTGTGGAGTGGGCGAATTCTGCGGTGCTGATGAGCGGTTCCGACAAGGTGACAATCAGCAAAAATACTGCGGCTATGCGAAGCCAGACTACTGGTCGTCGCACTCCTCTCCGCTTGCCAAGCTGGTATCCAAGAAGGCCGATGATTGGAATCACGATGAGGATCCATAGAACATCTGCACGAGCAAAGCTGAGACTGGCGCCTGTCATGATGTTCCTCCTTCTGAGGTTCGTG
>JBGTJM010000348.1:0-5397 GCA_041745115.1 Thermomicrobiales bacterium | reverse complement strand
CCCTGGTCACCAGATAAGGACCGATCGCAGCGAAGGAATCGCACCATTTGCCCAACAGCCAGTCGAAGAATCCGTCCCCTGCCCGCTCGTCGCGTCCCTCCGCGATTTTCAGAGACCGTGCCGAGACGTCGTTGAATACGGCATATCCAAGAACGTGGTCAAGCGCTTCAGCTTCTGGGATATGTCGCCCTGGCTTGCCAATCACCGCTGCGATCTCGATCTCATAGTCCAGCGTGTCTGAATCTGGTGGAATCCGAATTGGATCGCCCGTTCCGATAATCGCTGTAGTCGGCTTCATGAACGGTCGAGGATTGATCTTGCTCTTGTTCACCGCCGCCGCACCCGATTCCATGATGTGCGACTGATAGTTCCCGGCCAGCAGAAATATCGACAACGGAGCAGTCGTCGCCGCGGTCAACGTCACACTTCCCGCGCTTACCCCTTCGACCTTGCCTTCGCGAGCAGCGTCCTCGACCGACTTGGCGACGACGATTGCCTCATCGCCCATGCCCACGATCTCGGAGACCGTTGTCGGCAGCGTTCCCCCGATCGCGGCTGCACCCTCCTCGAGATCCACAATCTGATCGTCAACCGCCAGGCCTGCCCGCTGCGTACCGTCCGAACTCACAGTTGTCACAAATCTCATGAACAATCTCCTTCAGATTTCCAGTTAACTCCAGTCAACCTTCACAATGTTTCCACTCTGCGCCGACTCGTACGCGGCGTCGATCACTCGCAACGCATCCACAAGATGTGTCCCGTTGGCCCGGGGTGGCCGCTTCTCCTCGATAGCATCCAGCCAGTCCTGAATAACAGACGGGGCCATCGACCCATACCCGGGCACAGTGTAATTGGTGTACTGCAAAGTCTCTTCTCGCACCGGATCGGCAGCCGTTCCGGCGCCTGTCCAGCTCAGCGTCCCTGTCGACGACACTGCCACTGATCCTTCGCTTCCGCGCACAGCCAGATATCCCTCTGAAAGCGTTCGCGGCAGCACGTAGGCATAGTGGATTGTGCCCAATGCACCACTCTCGTAGCGTAGCGACACCGAGATTGCGTCTTCCACATCGATCCCCGCGCCGTTGACCTGGGCCGACATCGCTTGAACCTCAACGATCCGCTCTTCGGTCAGCCAGAGGAGCTGATCGACATCATGTACACCCAGCCAGATCAGGATGCCCCCTCCCTGCATCTCTCGCGAGAAGATGTGGTTATGCCGATCTCGGACGAACGGCGAAGACGTGTTGAAGACCGCCTCAGTCGAAAGCAGCCTGCCCGAACGCCCGGATGCGATCATCGCCTTTGCCTGCTGCCACCCTCGCCCGTAGCGTCTCAGAAGCCCGGCCGCCATCTGAACACCATTCGCGGCGCAACACTCAACCGCTTTGCGAGCGGCACCTGCAGAAACCGCGCCAGGCTTGTCTACCAGGACATGGACTCCATGCTGAGCCAGCTCACAAATGGCGCCTGGCGTCTTTGCATTTGGCAACGTCACCAGCGCAACATCGACAGCCTGCTCGTCGAGTAAAGTCCCGAGCTCGTCGTAAAACGGAAGCTTCCGGTATCTCTCTGGAAACGATGCCGCCAGATTCGGATCATAGAAGTTTGGTGCGCCCGCCTCGAACACACTTGCATCTGCATCGCAGAGCGCAACGACGTCCAGCCTGTCGCGAAAGAGATCGAGGCTTTCCGCCCATCCTGTGGTGTGATAGTGGTCGAGACCAACAATTGCCACACGGTATCTGGATGGATTAGTCTGACTCACTCCCACGCGAACACCGCTCCGATCATCGATCGATCCCCTTGCGCAAACCTCTCCAGCACCGATCCCACCTCGTCAGGGGCAAACCGATGGGTCACCAGCGTGTCCAGCGCCACCTTCCCTCGGCCAGCCTGCTCGAGAAGATATGCGTAATTGCCATCCCTGGTAAACGTGAAAGGCGATCCTTGCTGGGCGGATTCCGGGTCATACCCACAGCCCACGATCTCGATCTTCTTGTAGTGGAGCTTGCTTGGAAAGGCATACAGCGCTTCATGCATCTTCAACGCCAGTTCTGCCGACGGAGGTGTGCGGTACAAACCCATCAGCGCGATTCGCGAATACTCCCGGCACAACGCGAAAGCCTGATCGAAGCCGGTCCACGCTCCACTCGTTTCCATCACCAGATCGACCCCTCGCGCCCCCGCAAACTCACCAACCTGATCGAGAGTTCCCGCGGAGCCAGCCTCGACGACTGAGCCAAGACCCAGCGACGCTCCAAAGGCAAGTCGTTCTGGCGCCACATCGAGCGCTACAACCCTGGCTCCCATCATGTCCGCGACGAGGGCCGTGGACGCTCCCACCAGCCCGAGACCGACCACCGCCACAGTCTCGGCCGCAGCGTATCGGCCCAGATGTAGCGCGCTCACAGCCCAGCCAGCAAGGTAGGACAGGCTGGCGGTCTCCAAGCTGACGCCATCTGGGAGCTTGTGGGCTCGACCTTCTGGCACAACCGCAAACTCCTGATGACCCACTCCAGTCATTGCCACCCGGTCGCCTACAGCCAGACCGCTGACATCACCGCCGCACGCCGTTACCTCGCCACTCCCCATGTAGACGCAATCCTGATTCTCCCCCAGCCACCGCCCCAGATAGGACCCCGTTCGATAGATGTAGACATTGCTGCCCGGGCTGATTGCCGTATGGGTCATCCGGACCAGCACATCTGCCGGTCCCGGCACCGGTACAGGCTCCTCGACAACCCCAATTTCACCCGGAGCGACGACGTAATAGTGCTTCATCGTTTCCAAGATCGATCCTTCCCTACCACGCCAAAGCGTATCCATCTCGTCGCGGATCAGCCCCTGCTGCATAGGCGCCAGAATCCGGATCGATCATGATCCCCTGTCCCCCACCCATCAGGTGCGACCACTCCCCTACATCCACCAGCGTGTGACCTTTCGCTTCCAGAGCCGAACGGACATCAGCACCAATCCGCGATTCAATCTGCAAATCTGTCCCCACCACGGCCTTGACTCTGGGCGCCTCGATCGCGGCCTGTATCGACATCCGATGGTCGATGACATTGCTGATCATCTGAGGAGTGGTTTGCAGGATCCCGAACGACCCCGGTGTTCCGATCACCATGAACAGCCGATCATCCTGCAGCACAGCCGCAGGGGCAACGCACATTTCGATCTGTTTCCCAGGACCGATCGCGTTGGGGCTCATTTGATCGAAGTCAAACCAGTACCCAAAGTTATTCAGCATGATCCCGGTATCACCAGCCATAAAGCCACTTCCAAAACCATCCCCCAGACTCTGGGTCACGGCGACAGCGTTTCCTTCCGTGTCCACGACATCAAAATGCGTGGTGCACTCCTTCAGGGCAAAAGCCGGATCACCAGGTTGAACGTGGTCATCTGGCCGCGGACCTCCATACCGTTCACCCTCACTCCGCTGCGCGCGATCGAAATCCACCAGAGCGTTCCGAGCGAGGACATACTCCTCACTCAGCATGCCTTCCGTGTTGAGGCAATCTGAGGTTGTGTACGCGATCCTGTCCGAAACCGAAAGCTTGAACGTTTCAGCCAGAAGATGAAGCGTGCCGGCAGTGTTTTGCCCAGATGCAGCGACATCCACAGCCTCGAGCATTTTCAGCGACTGAAGATACTGCCACCCGCTGCACCTCGGCGGCGGACAGGCAACCGTATAGCCACGGTAGGAAACGGAGAGTGGTTCCTTCCAGAAGGGTGCGTACTCATCGAGATCCTGTTCAGTCAGCAACCCACCAGCGCTTTGCACTGATTCTGCGATGCGCTTGGCCAGCGTGCCCCGGTAAAACGATTCGATTCCACCAGTGCAAACGTCCCGAAAGGTCTCTGCCAGCATCGGCTGCGCAATGACTTCGCCGGAACCAGGGGGCGAACCGCCTGGCATGAACACAGTCTTTGCCATATCCGAAAGATTGCCAGCGTCAAATGCCGCCTTGTAGTAGCGGGCGTTTTTGACGGTCAGCGGCACTCCGTTTTCTGCATATTCGATCGCTGGTCCAAAGACGTCCGCAATCGGCAGTGATCCGAATACCTCGTGTGCAGTGAGCCATCCGGCACATGCGCCGGGCACCAGTGGCGCTTTGGGGCCATAGTTCTTCTCGCTTTCGGACCCAAATGCCTCGAAGGTCGCTCCTTTTGGAGTCGGACCCACATAATCCAGCACGCGCAGCCGACGGTCTTTTGCGGTATAGATCAACATATACCCCGTACCGCCAATTCCCGACATATACGGTTCGGCAACATTCAGCGCGGCCGCCGTAGCGACAGCCGCATCCACCGCATTGCCACCAGCCTGCAGCACCCGCAAGCCTGCTCCAGAGGCCAGTGGATGCGCAGAAGACACTGCGCCTCGTCGACCCATTGCCATCGGCCGAAGCGATTCACCCAAATTAGGCCAGGTCATGTAAGGCAGCCCTTTCGCTATCTCGCGTCGTCGCGAAAATTACGTTCAATCCGTGCGAGATTGTCTCACGGAATGATTAGGCTATCTTCAACATTGGTTTTTTGTGATCTGGCCTACCTGGCAGCCGCCATCTGAGCGCGCTTGCGATCTTTCGCTCGATCGTCCGCCGAGAGTTGCCGTTTTCTGAGCCTGAACGCTTCCGGGGTTACCTCCAGCAACTCATCATCAGCCAGGAAGTCAAGTGCTTGTTCCAGACTGAAAATGACAGGCGGGGTCAGCTTGATCGAAATGTCCGATGTGCTCGATCGAATATTCGTCAGCTTCTTTGCCCGGCAGATATTCACCACCAGATCGTCCTGGCGAGGCTGCTGGCCCACGATCATGCCCATATACACCTGCGTTTGCGGCTCGACAAAGGTTATTCCGCGCTCTTGCGCATTCGCGATGCCGTGAGCCAGAGCAACGCCCGTCTCAGATGCCACCAGCGCCCCGGTTCGGTTCGATGCGATCGGTCCAAGCCACTCCTCGAATCCCATCAGGCGGGACGCCATGATGCCATTGCCCTTCGTCGCGGTGAGAAACGCATTCCGCAACCCAATCAGACCACGCGTAGGGATCGCAAACTCCAGCCGGACGCTGCCCCGGCCATCGTTGACCATGTCCAGCATCCGCGCTCGGCGCCCTCCGACAAGGTCGGTAACCACGCCGACGAAAGGCTCAGTTGTGTCGATAACCAGGTGCTCGACCGGCTCATGAACCTTGCCTTCGACCATTCTCGTGATCGCCTCGGGTCGCGACACCTGAAACTCATAGCCTTCCCGTCTCATGGTCTCGATCAGGATCGAGAGATGCAGCTCTCCACGCCCGGACACTGCGAATACGTCCGGTTGGTCGGTCGGCTCCACCCGCAGCGAAAGATTCGTCTCGAGCTCTCGATAGAGCCTTTCTCGCAATTGACG
>JBGTJM010000347.1:0-3891 GCA_041745115.1 Thermomicrobiales bacterium | reverse complement strand
AGTTTGCAAAGGCGGCCCGTCCGTAGACGATCGGCCAAGCCGTCTCGGCCCTCAACACGATATCGCATGAACCATCGCCGCAAGGCCTTCGCGCCCACATTAGCCTAGCGCGAGGTCTGCGTATGAGGCCCGCCGGAACAGAGCACAACGAGAAACTGCAGACGGCGGCGAACCCCTAGATCGGGATCACTGCGAGCGGGCTCGCACCTCGGCGACCTGAGCCAGTCCAGGCAACGAACTGTAGCCAGACGGCTCGGAGGAGACCCGTATCTAGCGAGTCTCGAGGCGGGCATGGCCGCCCTTGGTGGTCATCACTGCGTCGGGCAGCTGAGACGAAGTCTGGAAGAGACCGGTGCTGAATCAGTGCCACAGCGAAACGCTGTAGTGCCGCCCGCACCGCATCGGCATCGACCCCGCTCAGGATCCGACTCAGGGTGGGCACTGAGGGAACATCGCGTAACCCAGTCGCCGGCAGCACCTCCCGATGACACTTCCCAGATCGCGAGATGGCACTCAGGGACCGGCAATTCGCCATCAATCCCAGCACGACCAAGCTCAGCAAGTCGGGCAAAGGCGTACAGCTTGCCCTGCAAATGACGATGACCGGGCATACGTGCCAACATGACACGATGCAGCGCGAATTCATCCGGCAGATTATCAGGCACTCCGATCAATGGCGAGGATTCGGCAACCATGGCATTGACCTCCTGTCAACACCATCGGCTAATTCCTGTACGCTCATGAGAAGGCCATGCCTTTTGGTCTGGCACACTTGTCCAAATGGCAAAGCTTCAATAAGATGCCGAATGTCGGGCGGTTCTGTCCGGGCTGCGTGTGAAAGGACAAGTCTTGACACTTTACGAACAACTGGGCGTTCGCCCTGTTATTAACGCGTCCGCGACGCTAACGAGGCTGGGCGGAAGCCGAATGGCACCTGAAGTACTTTCGGCCATGAATGAGGCAGCTGAGGCTTTTGTCCATATCGATGAGTTGCAGGCTGCTGCTGGCAAGGTGATTGCAGACATTACCGGAGCGGAAGCCGGATACGTCGTCAATGGCGCCGCGGCGGGCCTGACGCTTGGAACGGCGGCATGCGTTGCCGGGCTTGATGTTGGGAAGATGGATAGATTGCCCGATACCGCTGGTATGAAGAACCAGGTGGTCGTTCAGAAGGGGCATCGAAACTTCTACGATCATGCGATCCGCGCCGTGGGGATTGAGTTTGTCGAAGTCGGGACACTTGGCTATCCCGGAGCAGGAGGCACCTACGCGTGGCAAATCGAAGAAGCGATAACTGAGCGAACTGCCGCTGTGGCCTGTCCCACGATCAGTGCTCCAGGAACGCTTCCACTGCCAATGGTCGCGGAAATCGCTCACGCCAAGGGGGTGCCGGTCATCGTTGACGCGGCAGCAGATCTGCCGCCCAGAGACAACCTGCGTCGATTCATCCGGGAAGGTGCCGATCTGGTTGTCTATTCCGGTGGCAAAGTCATCGGCGGTCCGCAATCAAGCGGAATTCTCGCTGGCCGACGAGATCTCATCGCATCCGTGGCGCTACAGCAGCAGGACATGGACGTTCGGCCAGAGACATGGACGCGGAGGTGGATGCTTGATGATGGCTCGGTTCGAGGTATTCCCACACAAGGTTTCGGCCGGGGGTTCAAGGTTGGTCGGGAGGAGATTGCGGGTCTGGTAGTCGCGCTTCAGCGATTCGCTGCCGGTAGCGATGATGACGATATCGCTCGCTGGAATGGCATCCTGGATACCGTTGAAGAGTATCTGGATGGAGTACCAGGTTTGGCTCCGGTTCGCGAACAAGCACCAGGCAAAGCTCCCGGGTTGTGGGTTGGGATCGACAGTCGCGTCACCGGTCTCAATGCCTACGAGATCCTGAATGAGCTACTCGGCGGTGAGCCCTCAATCGCGGCGGCCGAAACCAGGGGTGAGTTCGACGTTGTCGGCATTCTGCCTCATGGATTGAAGCCTGAAGAAGCAGAAATTGTAGGGCGCAGGATTCGCGAAGTTGTGTCCAGTCGAAATTAGCAATACGAGGAAAGGAACTGATCGTGCTTATACGTCCCGAAAGTGGCAAGAAGGTCCTCTGGCAAGAGATGCTGAGGCACGAACTCCTGGCGGCTCTGGATGATCGCCCGGTAGTCATTGTACCGGTGGGGTCAGTCGAGCAGCACGGGCCGCACTGCCCCCAGGATGTCGACATCTCGATCCCCTATCACCTGGCAATTCGGGCTGCCGACGAAATCGATGAGTTCCCTGTTATCGTCGCGCCACCTGTCACATATGGCTTCACGCACTACAACATGGGCGAGGTCGGTACGATCACGCTCGGCCTTGAAGTCTTCATCGCCGTGCTGTGTGATGTCTGCCGCAGTATCTGGGCGAACGGATTTCACCGAATCATCATGATCAATGGCCATGGCGGCAATCTTGCGCCCACCTGGACGGCATCGGTCAAGCTGGCCGAGGAGGATGTGTGGGCGCTGGCCATCACCTACTGGAATATGGCGACGGAAGAGCTCCTTGCCTGGAGCGAGGCAGACAACGGCAGCATCGGTCACGGTGGCGAATGGGAAACCAGCTTACAGCTGCACTTGCGACCACATCTGGTCGATGAATCGCTGCGAGTGAAAGATGAGTGGCGCATGAAGTTCAGCGCCGGCGTTCAGAAGTACGCAACGTTCCCGGAACGACGTCGTGAAATGGCGAACGGTGTTATGGGTGATCCTTTCGTCGCCTCGGCTGAGAAAGGCGAACGGCTGTTCAACGTATTGCTTGAACGACTCGTGACCCTTTGCCGCGAGTATCACGAGGAAGATCCCCCTCGATACCGGGAGTTTGGGTCACACTGCTCGTAGCTCCGGCCGTTCGACAATTCATGGGATTTGCCACGCAGACGACGTTGCATCACAACAGATCACAGGGGATTGCAGTGTCAATGGAACTGGACACCACGCTTTTCGGAAATGGGGGAGGTTCGAGAAAGCGGGTGCACTGGCAAGAGCTCTGGCGACACGAGCTCGAAGAGCATGCACGTCGCGACCCGGTGGTCCTGGTGCCGACGGGATCGGTCGAGCAACATGGTCCACACCTGCCGCTGGACGTCGACATTGTCGATGCGCACGCCATCGCCACACACGCGGCGACGTCGATCGATGAGTTTCCCGTGCTCGTTTCCCCTCCGATCTGGATGGGCCTATCCCACTACAAGCAGGGACACATAGGAACCATCACGCTTCGATTCGAAACGTATGTCGACGTCGTTTGCGACGTGTGCAGGTCGATACATCGAAACGGGTTCGAGCGGATCATCCTGCTCAATGGTCATGGCGGCAATCGATCGATCAATCAGGCAATTGCCATCAAACTGGCAGAAGAAGACATATTCGTCCTGCCAGTTACGTACTGGGATATTGTCGCCGAGTTGCTCGAGCAAGAGTCGATCTCTGACAGTGGATCGCTTGGGCACGCAGGGGAATGGGAGACATCGCTGCAACTCTATCTTCGTCCGGATCTTGTCGCCTTTGAACGCGCCAAAGGTGATCTTGAACGTCCGGACCTTTCGGCCCGCACTCGCGAGTTCACATCGTTTGCCGAGCGATTGCGGGAGCGAAGTGGCGGTGTACATGGCGACCCAACGTTCGCATCTGCTGAGAAAGGGCGCATGCTGTTCGAAGCCGCCAGCGACGAACTCGTGAGAGTGATCCGCGAGTGCCGGGGGCTTCCGATGCGGCATTATCGGGAGTTCATGGTCGAGCCAGACTGAAAAGCGATTGCCTGAAGTCTGGGAAAGCCAGTAAGGTTTCTGAGTCCTGTTGGTATCGCTTGGCATTGCTATCGGCAACGGAGGTTCCAATGTCCATTTTCTCTATTCTC
>JBGTJM010000346.1:0-1615 GCA_041745115.1 Thermomicrobiales bacterium | reverse complement strand
CAGGCTCTCAAGATGGGCTCCGGCGCACCCAAAATTGACGACGATTGAAGGGTGTTGGTCCATGATCAACGCCTGAGTGGCAGCGGCTGCGTGAACCATTCCTATCCCTGAACGCACCAGGGCACAGGAGACGTCGCCAAGTCGTACGCGGAATGCTGGAAACCCACCGAGGGTGAACGAATCTCTGTCCTGGGCGATCGACAACAGGTGTCGGTCTTCCGCCTGCATTGCTACGACGATACCGACTGACGGACGATGATGCATGCGAAACCCTCAGCGCAAAAGCGATATTGATACGCTCGATACGAGAATGGCAAGGACGAGAAACGAGACCAGCGCAAATCGGCGATCTCCCAATCGGAGGTACGCCGCTCCCAGCCGAAAAACAACGGCCATTGGTGTAGCGATCAATGCAAGGAACCCCAACATCAGTGCTGCGGATGGGGTGCCATCCAGGAGTTCTGATGGAATCTGGCGGATTGGGATGATGTGATCTGGAATCTGCTCTCTTGAGATAAGCGACCAGACGAGCCCAGTGGTCACAAGGGCGGCAGATAGCCGAAATCCCCATTGGAGCGTGCCGATGGCGACGTCATGCATGCCAGTTTGTTCTTCGAGGTGTATCGAATCAAGTGGCTCAGCGTTCATGAAGATTGTCCTGGAAGTTCCACATCGAGAGCCTTGAGGATCAGCGACAAGCCCAGGTACAGCAGAATCACAACAAACATCATCACGAGTCGTTGCGTACTGATACGTTTGGTCAGCCGAGAACCAACTTGTGCTCCGACCAGCACTCCGACCAATGCAGGCGTTACAACGGTTGGGTCGAGTTTCTCGTCGGCATAGAACACGAAGGACGTGGCCACTGCTGTGATTCCGACCATGAAAGTACTGGTGCCGGCCGCCGCCTTGACCGGCACCTTCATCAACAGATTCATCGCGGGGACCTGAATGACACCCCCGCCCACGCCAAGCATTCCAGAGATCGTTCCTGCGAATCCGCTGACGCCGAGACCGACAGGCATATTGACCGGCGTGTAAGTAACGGCTTCGGAGGATTGTGAATCGGCAAAGCTGCCCCGCAGGCGCCAGGGATCGGGAATACCTGTTTGGGCCTGGCTGGTTGGCCGCCGCTTCAGCAGCATCGAAATAGCCGCATAGGTGAGGACAGCGCCAAACACGGCATTCAGGATCGAGACTGGCGCTCTGACGGCGAAGAGTGCCCCAACGAGTGCCCCTGCGGTAGTCGTGACGAGCAACACCATTGCCAGCCGAAGATTCGTGAACCGGTTCTTCAGGTGATTTGTTGAGCCAATGACAGAGTTGAGCACCACGGCGACAGCGCTTGCCCCAATTGCCACCTTTTCATCTACGCCCAGGTAAAGGGTGAAAACGGGAACCATGAATACGCCGCCACCCAGCCCGAGCATCGAGCCGAGCGTCGATGCAGCCGCAGCAACGAGCATCAGGGCTATGGCATCGGAGGTGTCCAGTCAGACCTGCCTTCAGAACGGAACGCTCAGTCCCGGAGATCCGGAAATGCTCGCACAAGGGTAACGCAACGAACCCGTGACCTTTGGATTGACGAAATGCATTTCGCGTGACAGACTGCCAG
>JBGTJM010000345.1:0-7682 GCA_041745115.1 Thermomicrobiales bacterium | reverse complement strand
GAAACCCAGTGTCAGCAGCAAAGGAACGGTGGCAAGTGGCGCGGCATAGGCGAGGATGCGGGACCAGCGGTTGCCGGGATTTTCGCCAGGTGCGTATCCAGCATCATTGCCGATTGCGGACGATGAGCTGGGGATAGTAGGAGTTCGGAACGATTCGAGCGAACCGGTAAACACTGATGGCTGGGGCTTTTCAGTCCTCGCTGCCTGGTCGATGCGGGCGAACAGTGACGCTTTGGTGGCAAAAGAGGGGGTTGCCTGGGGAACCGAATAGGCAAGCATGGAGGAGGTAGACGATAGATCGTCTATGAGTTCTCTGCAGCGAGCACATTGGGCACAATGGTGCTCTATTTCATGCCTTGCGTCATCTGATGCGGCCAAAACATAGTCGTATGCCAGATCGTGGACCGAAGCGCAATCGATCGCTTGGAGAGATTCGGGTGAGCGCGAAGATCGCGGCGTTGCTCCGGACACATCTGGTGATCGTTCTGGATGACTCATTTGATATCGACTTCCTCACGTTTCACATAGTCAGTAACGTCCGAGCTCAAGAGCTCGCGGAGCTTCAGCATTCCAAGTCGCATTCGCGTTTTGATGGTGCCGAGCGGCTCATCGAGCGTTTCAGCGATTTCGCGCTGGGTCAGCCCTTGAAAGTAGGCCATTTCGATGGGTCGTCGCTGGGCTTCCGGTAGCTTTGTCAAAGACTTGACAATCGACTCCCGAACCGCTCCAAGCCAGACTTCGTCTTCTACATTCTGCGTTTCGTCACGAACGCCTGAAAGCAGTAGCTCCGGCTCGGAGGACTCCGCTTTTTGCGGGCGCCTGTTTCGTCTACGAATCTCGTCGATCGAGAGATTGTGGGTGATGCTCAGCAGCCAGGTGGCCAGAGAGCCACGATTGGCCTGGAAGGACCCTCCTTGCTGCCATGCTCTGAAGAAGACTTCTTGCAAGATTTCCTCAGCAATCATCGGATCGCCCACGATCCTCAGCGAAAACGAGAAGACGATTCGGGAATACCGCTCGTACAACGTTTCCAGCGCTGCAGCGTCACCAGCAGCCGCAGCGCTGATCAGAACTGCGTCGCCAGCATTCTGCTGTTCGCGATGCTCAGTCATGTCAGCACCGCTGGTCAGCAGCGCAGTTGCGCTTTTCTGATGATGTATACGTCACACGACCCACTTTGGGATGTCCTCCAATTCCCCGCGTTCGCAAGCTTGGGCATGAAAGGCTTGTTATGAGTCTACCTGAATGCTCCCCGCGTAGATTGTATCGTCAAGTTGCTGGGCTGCCCGGCAGGCCTAGCACCGCTCTGGCTTCCCGCACGATTGCAAACGAACCGGTGATTACGAGCGGGGCGGAGGTCCTCGTTCGACTGACAGATCGCCAGGCTTCTGCGAAGTTGGCATGCACCTGCCCAGCAATTTCTGCGCCTGCAAGTGATCGCTGCAGCTCGTATGTTGTGCTCGAACGAGGGCTCGCAACCGGTGTCAGGTTCAGCTCCCCGTTCAGCCTGGACAGTATGGATACCAACGATCGCAGGTCCTTATCTTGCAAGAATCCGGCGATAACGTCTGCGGCGAAAATGCCTCGTTCTTCCAATGCGGACAGCAGCTGCCTTGTCGATGCGAGGGTATGAGCCACGTCGAGGATGATCGTTCGATCGTTGTAGTCGACTATTTCAAATCGACCGGGCAGTTGCACCGTGGCAACTGAGCCCCGAATCTGCTTTTCGGAGAGCCTGGACGCCAGGTCGTCCACCTGAAGTACTGACGCCACGGCCGTCGCCGCATTCTGCCGCTGATGCTGTCCTGGCATCGAGGGGGAGAGCAATCTGACCGTGCGGCTATTCGCAGAGATCTCGAGGCCTGCTTGTAGTTCGCACCAGTGCCAGTCTCGGTCTTCGAAGGCAACCTGAGTCCGGCGCTGCCTGGCAAGCGCGTCGAGCACTCTCACAGCCGGGTCTGGCTGTCGCGAGGCAACCACCGGGGTCTCTTCCTTGATGATTCCACCCTTGTTCCAGGCGATATCCTCGATTGTTGGACCAAGCACTTCTGTGTGCTCGAGCTCCAGCGAAGTAATCACCGAAACGCCTGGCGTGACAGCATTTGTTGCATCGTACCTGCCTCCCAGCCCGACTTCGAGCACGGCATATTCACAGTTTTCATGCACAAAGTGGGCCAGTGCAATTGCCAGAAGGATGTCGTTTGTCGTCACGGTCCCCAGTGACGGCTCCTCGGTCTCGAGATTCTTGGCAGCAGTCAGGACCTCTTGGCCGATTTTTAGCAGCGGCTGGTCGCCAATTGCGATCCGGTCGACTTCGATGCGTTCATTCCAGGTGTGCAGGTGAGGGGAGCTCAGCCTGCCCGCTCGAACACCAAGGTCGGCGAGGATGGCTGCGATGTAGGCAGAGACGCTCCCTTTGCCCTTGCTTCCTGCAATGTGGATGAACTTGAGATGTTGCAGTGGGTCACCGAGCCGGTTCAGTAGCGCTGCTGATCGCTGTAGTCCCAGCTCGAGCTCTGCTGCTGACAGAAACGGGTTTGCCGTGAAGCCTGTTCCTGAGCCTGCATCGAGCCTGGCGACGAGTGAACGAATGTCCATGGGTGATTCTGGAGAGAAGCTCAGTGGGACCCGGCTACAGTGCTGTTGGCCGCAGGGACAGCATGCTGGATTGCATCCCGCAGCGATCCAGCGGTCCAGTTTTCGACTATTCCGCCGGGCAATAGACTGTGCAGGTGGTCAAGGGCTGGATCGGTGTCGGGATAGTCTGAGCGAAAGTGAGCGCCGCGACTTTCCTGCCTGGCAATTGCGCTGGTGATAACCGCTCGGGCTGCAGTCGCGAGGTTGCGCGATTCCCAGACGTGACGTCCAGGAGAATCGATAGATGCGAGGGCGCTTTCTATTTCCTTCACTTCCTGGAGGGCATACTCAAGTCCGGTTGAGTCGCGGACGACCGCAACATTCCGGCTCATCACCTCCTGCAATCTCCGAACGAGATGGACCGTTTCAGTTGAGGACGGATGCTCGAGCGGAATGTGCTGTTTGGTAGCAAGAAGCGGCTGATGAGGCTGTCCATTGGAGGACTGATGAACGGGGGTGCAAGCCGCAGCAACAGCGCTGGCGGCCTCGAAGCCGAACACCAGGCCCTCGAGCAGGGAGTTGCTCGCGAGACGGTTGGCACCGTGCACGCCACTGCAAGCGGCTTCGCCGAGTGCGAGGAGCCCCGGCAAGCTTGTGGTGCCATCTGTCGCTGCCGCGATTCCGCCAATGAAATAGTGGGCAGCCGGCGCCACTGGTACAAGATCGGTGGCCAGATCGAGACCCCTAGCTCGCAGCTCACGTGAAATCGTCGGGAATCGGCGGTGAACCATATCGTCATCGAGGTGGCGCAAATCGAGGTAGACCTGATTTGTCTCTGATCGGGCCATCGAAGATTGAATACCTCGGGCGACGACGTCTCGCGGCGCAAGCTCTGCAAGCGGGTGAATGTCGAGCATGAATCGGCGATTGTCGCTATCGAGCAGGTATGCTCCGTCACCACGAACCGCCTCGGTGACCAGGAATGACTCGGTGCCAGGCACGGCGAGAACGGTTGGATGAAACTGGACGAACTCCAGGTCGGCAACAGAAACCCCTGCGCGAAGCGCCATGGCCAGACCGTCAGCCGTTGCTCCTGGCGGGTTGGAGCTTACCGCCCAGAGTTGACCGGCGCCTCCTGCTGCGAGCACGACAATCTGGGACCGAAACCTGATGATTTCGGACTGACCGGGGACTTCGCAGTAGAGGCCTGTGCATCTGCCGCCCTCGACGGTGAGATCAATCGCAAAAGCATGGGGATAAATGTCGACGTTGAGGAGCGAAAGCACGGCGTCGACCATCGCTCGCTCGACTTCCGCGCCAGTGGCATCTCCACCGGCATGCAAAACGCGATTTCGGCTGTGGGCGGCCTCTTTGCCGAGTTCGATCTCGCCAGTTCTGGCATCCCGATCGAAGTTCGCGCCGATTTCGAGAAGCCAGCGCACTGCTTCAGGCGCTCCGTTGACGAGGGCAGCAACCGATTCGGGGTCACAGAGGCGTGCGCCGGCTTCCAGCGTGTCTTCTTCATGGAGGATAGGCGAGTCGTCTGGTCCGATAGCGGCGGAGATTCCACCCTGGGCGTAGCGAGTATTGCTCTCTCCTAGCGTTCCTTTCGTCAGAAGGGCAATCCGCCACGATTGGGGCAGTCGAAGTGCAAACGTCAGGCCTGCGACGCCAGCGCCGATGACGACCGCGTCGTAGTCCGCGAGATGGGCTGATTCGATGCGTGCGTCCGAAAGTAGCGAGGCTTCGTTTCGGTTCATGGATGCTCCAAGAGATTTGGCCATCTCTCCACGGGGATGATCATGGAGTTAGTGTACCACTGACACGAACTAAAACAGGTAGCCAGCGATCGTCGATCAGGAGACGAGCACGAGGCCTTTGTCGGTGATCCGAGCCTCGGGAATGACAGAGAGCGCCATGAATGCCAGCGTGCCGAATGGAGCCTCCAGCGTACTGCCGAGGTCGCGAGCTGCCTGCTCGACCGACTCGGTCAGATGAACTACTTCGCTGAGCGATCGATCGGACATGATTCCAGCGATTGGCAAGGGCAGTTCCGCTACGATTTCGCGTTTGTCGACGACGACAAGGCCGCCTTCGAGTGCGGCGACCCGTTCGACGGCTATCCGGATGTCGGCTTCATCGACTCCGACCGCGACAATGTTGTGAGCGTCGTGAGCGACCGAACTTGCCAGTGCGCCCGATTTGAGGCCGAAACCGCGAACAAATCCAGCGCCAATGCGGCCCGTTGCGTTGTGACGTTCGACGCAAACCAGTTTGAGCAGATCCTGGGATGGGTCAGTTGCCGTGATCGGACTTCCGTTTTGGTGCTCGTGGCGCTCGAGTCGGGTGACGATCTGGCCGGGTACGACGGCGATAACGCTTCGCTGAGCATCGCCAGACACTGCAAATCCCTGGTCCGCAATTGCGGCCATGTTGAACGAGCTCGTAAGTGATGCTGGAGCGAATCGAGGCGGAAGGTCGGCAATGAGGTCTCCGGACTCCGCGACCACGTTGCCCTGAAAGAGCGTTTTGCCGATAGTGACCGTTTCCAGATCGTCGAGAACAATGAGGTTGGCTTCGAACCCGGGTGCAACTGCACCAATGCCATCGAGCCGCCAGTGATCCGCGGGATTCCAGCTGGCCATCCGAATCGCACGAACTGGGTCAAGCCCTTCCGCGATAGCCAGACGGACGATTGCGTCGATATGCCCGTCGACGTGTAAGGTGCGGCAGTCCCGATCGTCGGAGCAAAAGGCGCATCGGGAGAATGTGGGGTTTGCGGCAAGCGGCAGCAGGTCTTTCAGGTTCCGTTCTGAAGATCCTTCGCGGATCATGATGAACAGACCGTGTCGGAGTTTCTCGTAGGCTTCTTCAAGGGTGGTCGATTCGTGATCGGCGTGAATGCCAGCCGCCAGATAGGTCTGGAGGCGAGTGCCCATAACACCTGGTGCGTGCCCGTCGCGGCGCCGACCGCTTGATGCTTCGAGCTTGAAACCTATCTGGGCGTCACCCGAGATCGCTCCGGCCACATTCATGAGCTCTCCAAGACCGACGGTTTCTGGCCATTCGAGCATGGCGGCGATTTCGTCTACTCCGAAGCGGGCACCGGGACTCTCCCAGCTGCTGGCCGGAACAGACGACGGAGCGGTAAATCTGACGTGAAGTGGCAATCCGTGAGAGGCCTGTCGCATCGCGTCGATGCCTTCCAGTCCAGCGACGTTTGCGATTTCATGAGGATCGGCCACGACCGCTCCGGTCCCATGAGGAACGACTGCCCGGGCAAACTCCGGGACCCAGATCATGGAGCTTTCCAGATGGATGTGCGGATCGACAAAGGACGGTGCGATGATCTTTTCGCGACAATCTATGTAGCGATGTGCTCGTGAATACTGGGGACCGACCCCGACGATCTTCCCTGCGGCAATGGCAACATTGGCAGTCTCGAGCTCCCCGGTAAAGACGTTCGCCACTTGCCCTCCGGCCAGGAGCAGGTCTGCAGGGCCAGAGCCCCTCGCGGCGACGATTCGCTTTCGCCAGCCTTGCCGATTGAACGGGTGTGGCGACTTTGGTTGATTCTCATCGGAGTCGGGCAAACGAACTCTCCTCGACTAGGTCCGGATCACGTGCGCTGGATAGCTACCCTGATCGGAAGATTTCCGATTCATCTGATGATGTTGCCCGTCAGGAGCGGAGCTGAGACTCGACCTGGGTGAGGAGTCCATCGATTTGCATGAGCGCTCTGCCTGCAACTGACGAAATGCTCTCGGGGTCTCCGAAAGGAATCTGCTGAAATATGCAGACTTCAACACCTTCATCTTCGTCGTTCCATCGTGCTGACTGGTTTGTGGAGAGTAACCCGTTGGAAACATTTTGTACCACGCGGCGGGCCAGGCGCTCCAATGCTTGTCTGCGCCAGGAGCTTTCCTCCTCGATGAACAGGCCCGGCGAGGTTTGGCAGACTTGTAGAAGATAGCCATCTCCTTCGATGCGGATATCGATGCGACCAGCTTCGTCATCCGCAGCCACGCACCAACGTTGCTGGTCATCGACCATGTGGTAAGCGTAGTATCCAGCCTGCTCCAACGCAGTCTTTACGGTTGCCAGTGCCTCCTCGCTGGTGTCTGGGAGTTCGGGGATCACCAGGTCGCCGTCGCGGGTGGTTGTATCGGATTGTTTTCCCATAGCTGACTCTGAATCCTGTGATCTGAAACGATCGTTTCAACATCGGGCAGTTTGCGCACTTGCCAAGACGTTCAATTCTATAGGGATTTCGGGAGTGGCCGGTGTGCTGGGGTGTTCCTTCCGTTCAATGGCAGGCAGAGACGGTTGGTTCGCGGCAGTGAACGTTTGACATCCGCGGCCGCTATCGGTATTCTCCGAGTTCAGAAACAGACACTTGCCCAGTAGTCGTATTTGAGTCGGCGCAAATTCAGCCGTAACTGTCGAATGACAGGGAGTTTGAAGGAGCCTGATGATACGCCGAAAGAGCAAGCTGCTGGTTCGCATGATGTATGGTCGATCCGTGGCTGTTGAACTGGCAAAGGTGCCGGGGTCGCGGACTGAGTTCGAGGAGGAATGTCACTGATGGCTCGAGAGTCAATTGCCGATTTGATTGCAAAGCTCTATTCGGCGAAGATCGATCGCAGAGAGTTCGGGAAGCGAGCGGCTGCGGCAGGATTGTCCGCTAGCCTGGTTGGAAATGTTCTTGCGGCACATGGCGCCCGTGCGCAGGACATGCCTGAGTCGACGCAGATTGGCATGCAGGATATTCTCCATACGGCTGATACCAGCAAGGGCACGATAAAGCTGTATTCCTCATGGCCGTTTACGGGCGCGATGGAGCGGATTGGTTCGCATGCCATTGAGGCCACTCGGATGTGCCTCGAGGATTTCGGATCGGCTGCTGGTGGGTTCGAGATTGTCTATGAGCCGCTGGACGACGGCATCGCCGCGAATGAGGGGCGCTGGGATCCGGGCAAAGAGACCGAGAACGCCAACCGCGCCATCAATGACGATGATGCCATGGTGTACATGGGCACCTACAACTCCGGTGCGGCGGCCATCTCCATTCCGATCATGAACGAAGCCGGGATGGCGATGATCTC
>JBGTJM010000344.1:0-11591 GCA_041745115.1 Thermomicrobiales bacterium | reverse complement strand
TGAGCTTCGGGTGGCAACATTGACATTCGCCGCCGGGTCGCTTTACGCGTTTGTCAACGAGCGCGAAGGAGTGCAGGAGCTGCCAAATCGAATTCCAATACGCGGCGAGGGTCTCGACGAATCGGCTGTCAGCGTCCTGCGTCTAAGCCTCGGGTATCCCGAGCAGTACATCGAGCAGCTCTATTCGCTGAGTCATCCAGGCGACACCGAATGGTCGATAATCGTCAGCTACCTCGCACTCGTATGCTCGGCCGGTGCCCTCGTGACACCCGATACCGGGACCTGGAAAAGCATCGGCTCGCTCGATGAGCTGTCGGAAAGCGATCGGCGTGTGATGGACTACGCGATGTTCCGGCTCAGAGCCAAGCTTGGCTACACCACAATCGCGTTTCACCTGATGCCCGAAAGATTTACGCTCAGCGAACTTCAGTCCGTCTTCGAGGTGATACTCGGGCGCACGCTCGACAAACGCAACTTTCGGAGGCGCATGGCAACACTAGGCATTCTCTCTGCAACGCAATCCACCAGGCGCGATGGCAGTCATCGGCCTGCTCGGCTCTACAGGTTTCTGCCTGATCGCGATCCAACGGACTATCTGACACCACCATGGGCTTCATCCCAGCCAGGGGAGTGACCTGAATGAGCGGCACCGCACCAGCATCTGCAATGAATCCACCGAAATCGATCGGACTCGTTGCAGCATTGAGCAAGGATGAGGCTCAGGATCTTGCCGAAGATGTGAGCGAGTTTCTGATCAGCAGCGGAATCAAGGTCGTACCCGAAGAGTCTCTTGCCCCAGATGCTCGGAATCAGGTGGACATGATCGTCGCTCTCGGTGGCGATGGTCTGATGATGCGAGCTGCGCAGGCATACGCAGACGTTCCCCTTCTCGGCATCAACTTTGGCAAAGTCGGATTTCTCGCCAATGTCGAGAAAGACGACTGGAATTCAGCCCTGTCGGCCCTGATCAATGGTGACTATGCGATTCAGGAGAGTTCCACTCTGGATGCAATTCTGGTCCACGAGCGCGGCAGAGAACATCAGGGTTGGGCCATCAACGACGTCGTAATACGAAGCGGCGTCCGGATGATCGATATTGAAGTCTACGTAGACGGCCACTTCGTCAACACATACCCAGGGGATGGGATGATCGTCGCCACCTCGCGGGGCAGCACAGCATATTGCATGGCGGCAGGGGGCCCAATTCTCACGAGCGGAGTTCGCGGGTTCGCCATCGTGCCAATTTCTTGTCACTCACCGATCCGCACACCGCTCGTTGTCGAAGAATCCGCGAAGATCGAGCTGCTTTTCAATTCCCGCCACGACGCATCGCTTATCGTGGACGGTCGGGTGACGTCGGAACTGGCTCCGGATGATATCGTGTCGATCTCACTGGGAAAGCACAAATGCCGCTTGATAAACGTTGCGAACACGGAGTTTTACGAGGCATTTCGCACAAAGTTCAACTTTCGGATTCGCCCCGATGTCGCTCCGTCGCTACCAGCTGACAGCGCTCACCGTTGACAATGCAGATCCTCGTTCCAGAGGCTGGATAGGCCGGCTTCGGTGGTCGCAGTCTTGCTGATCGATGATCGATCAGGCGCGGTCAGAGATTGGCTCAGTCGATTCGTCACTGCCTTGCGATGGGCTGCCCGTCCTGCTGAATTCTCCCGTTACGGTTTCCTCGTCCCCGGCCGAACGGATCTCAACCCCCGACTCTGACTCACTCACATCATCAGGCAACGCAGACTCAGCACCGTTCGTCGAGACGGCGCTCGTTCCATTCCTCGACGCGATACTGGCGCCTTCGGACGCTGCTCTCAGCATGCGGGTCTTCTTACGATCGAAGAGTCGAATGGGCTCAGCAGGTTCTGAGCTCGAGACATCCAGTTCCAAACCGTCCTCCTGTGAGGCCGTCAGGCCTGGCGGATCGTAGGCTGGCCCAATAAACGTCGGGGCCTGACCAAACGCAATAGCCGGAGCCGGCGCATCCCGGCCCGGCTGCAACGGCTGGAACGTTCCGGTTCCACGCTCGATAAACCGCTCGGCGGGAGCCGGAAGCTGCTCCCGAATGGTCGCAGCATCCTCACTTTGATTTGCTCCACAGTATGGACAAATAGCCCACTTCACGTTCACCAGTCGCGTGCAGGCAGGGCACGCCGACTTGAGTGTGGTCTGACAGTGCGGACAAAGCATGTACTCATCGTCGACAGGCCGCTGGCAAGCATGGCACGCGGGAACGTCTTCGAGATCCTGCAGAAGATACTCTTCCTCCAGCGACCGCTGGTAAGCGTCATCAAGCGTATCCTTCGGCCGAAGCAAGAGATAGAGAAGCGCACCAGGGATGGAGAAGAGCAGCACCAGCAACGTGGCGAGCACCTGGGTGACGACGCTCTGGCTACGAGCGCCTATATCCCGGTACGCCCAGACGGCAAGCGCAAACCAGAGTGCCACCAGGTATGCGCCAGCCAGCGCAAGGAAAATCTGAACTCCGCGAGCGAGAGCTTCTTCCAAATGAACTACTCCACCGTGTCCAGGAGTCAGAGGCGGGGGTGTTTACCTACTGAACGCGTTCGTATCTGCGCAATCGCAGAAGATAGACGGTCACTCCTCCCTCATGAGAAGGGACAGGACTATGTACATGATACTCCCCGGGATCGACAAACGGCACGAATGGATTTGCCACCGAGACAACGGATCCACCAAATGAATCAATCACGTCGTACAACAGCTGCACATACCCGTCGCCAATCCCGGCCAGCGCCGACATTCTGCGATCACCTGCCCGCCCACCCGTATCGCTAACGAGCTCGACCGGCAAACCTCGCTCGGTCAGTGCCTGAATCACCCGCGGTCCGGAGCGTCCCCGCATGTGAAGAATGGCCAATTTCATCGCCTCGTTGTGGTCACTTTCGGGGCGCCTCGCCCCCAAACAGCGTCGGGACCCTCACTTGCAACTGGTGGACAATCAAGGAACTCACCGATTCAGGATCGAGCACTCCATCCACGACGATCCAGCCCTGCGAATTGCTTGCCGCCAGCGAGTCATACGCAGCCGCGACCCTGCTATGGAAATCCAGTGTCGCCCGGTCAATTCGGTCTGTCGCTCTCGAGTCAGCTGCGCGTCGGTTCATCCCGACCTCTACCGGAACTCGCACCAGAATCCGCTGATCCGGCCACGTGTCTTGAACGCCAAATCGCTGCAGTGCCAGGAGTTCGTCATCGCCTAACCGCGATCCGCCACCCTGATAGGCAAGTGTTGAATCCAGGTATCGATCGGTGATGACATGCGTTCCATCTGCGAGCGCGGGTTGAATAACCTTGGCCACATGCTCGGCCCTTGCTGCTGTATGCAGCAGCGCTTCTGTACGCGGGCTCGCTTCGTCGAAGTCATCCGAAAGCAGCACCTGCCGAATCATTTCTCCAATTGACGTGCCGCCCGGTTCTCTGGTGAGAATCACTGATTGGCCTGCACTGCCGACCATATCGGCAAGCATTCTCGCCTGGGTCGATTTCCCGGAGCCGTCAATCCCCTCAAACGCCACGAACACGCCCGGCGGAGACACCTAGTAGATGCTTCCCCGGAAAATCTCGACTCGCCGATTGGGCTCCTTGCCGCGACTTCGAGAACCCACGTTATAGCGATCCGCCAGCTCATGCTGCATGCGTCGCACATGCTTCGTCTGTGGATTCAGCGATATGCTCGGCATTCCGCGCATCACTGCGCCAATGGCATCCTCCGCTTCTTCGATTGCGTCCACGAACGTCCCATTGCCCGACATCAGAGGCCTAGGTGCCGGTTGCGAAACGGCACCCTGCGTACCGTCCACTACCGGTGGTCCTGAAGTTGGCAGCAGAGGCGACAGAGCTGTCTGCATCTGCGCGATCGTATTCGAGCGCAAAACATAGACCGGAGTGCCTCGATTCTCCGCTTCCCGTACAGGCTGAGGCTTCGTTCGATAGTAGTTCTTCAGCGTCATCACCATGTCCGACTCCCGCGCGTCCCGGGTGATGACAGCCACCAGCCCCAGGCTGCGGATCGCCTGCTCGAGCCGATTGCGACTTACGCCGAATGGGTAAATCCGGAGTGGCTTGCCGGGAACACCACGACCACGCAAACCCGGATACGCGCCCAAACCAACGGTCTGAGAAAGGAGATTGTCTTCTCCCAACGGAATCGTCGGTTCACGCTCCATGATCGGTAGCTGGGAGATCAGATCGGAGTCGCCTGAGCCACTTTGCTGCGATTCCCGCCGATTAGATTGACCACCGCGTATGCCTCCGGTCATTGGATCCCTGCGGATATCGTCAGGAGCTTCGATCGAGAGCGTGCCATCGTCGGCCCGTCGCCGGATCTCAGGTCTGGCCGGAACACCCCTCAGCATGATATCCACGGTTGCCGCCACATCGAGATGCACGGCGACCTCGTCTCTGCCGAGAAGCTCCACCATCAGGCCGAAGGTCGGGGGCGCTTTCCGCTCGAGAATCGACTTCTGTGTCCCCCGCCGGCGCGCTTCTTCATCAGACAGAGTGACCGACTGTATGCCGCCAATGAGATCGGAAAGCGTCGGATTCAGCATCAGATTTTCCAGCGAGTTGCCGTGGGCAGTGCCGATAAGCTGAACCCCGCGTTCAGCGATGGTCCGAGCCGCCAGCGCTTCCAGTTCCGTGCCAATCTCATCGATCACAATCACTTGCGGCATGTGGTTTTCGACCGCCTCGATCATCACTCCATGTTGCGCTGTCGGAGTTGGCACCTGCATTCGACGTGCTCGACCGATTGCAGGATGAGGAATGTCACCATCGCCCGCTATCTCGTTACTGGTGTCGACGACAATAACGCGCTTGCCGAAATCACCCGCGAGTACGCGCGCCGTTTCGCGCAACATCGTTGTCTTGCCTACTCCGGGCCTGCCCACGAGAAGTACGCTCTCGCCCGTTTCAATAAGGTCTTGGATGATGGCAATCGTCCCAAACACGGCCCTGCCGACTCGGCAGGTCAATCCCACGATTTCTCCACTGCGGTTTCGAATCGCCGAAATCCGATGCAAAGTCCGCTCGATTCCCGCTCGATTGTCTTCTCCAAAATCACCGATTCGATCGGCAACATAGAGGAGGTCTTCACGGGTCACATCGTCCTCACCGAGAGCAACCTCGTGGTCGGTGAAACGTGCTTCCGGAACCCTGCCGAGATCGAGAATGATTTCGACAATCGATACGCGGGAATCCTCCTGTACCAGATCACGAACGTGTCTGGTTACGTTCGGCGGCAAGATTGCAAGCAGGTCATCCAGGTTGTCGGTTGTTTCGTATTCACGCACAGGTTCGCGGAGAGCGATACCTTCATTTGTTGCATAGTCTGGCAAAGTTGCCTCCAGGACACCGGATAAAACGTCAGAGTGAAACGGTTTGCTGCCCGCTGTCGATTCCATCAGGAGGTGTGCCCCTGCGGCCCAGGTTGTAAATCCTGGCCATTCGACTCCAGAAGATAGACAGGAACTCGCTTGCGGCTCCGCTCAGCCACCTCGATGTCAGAAAAAACCATCTCGGCCGTCATCGCACGTACTGGTGCGGTTGTGTAGCGAACAGACAGAGCTTGGTGCAAAGTAGGCTGAAACTGGCGCTCCTCGAGGAGTCGCTCGATTTCCAGATGGTATCCTCGCACCGCGCACGAAATTGACCGAATCGGACCCGCTCTGCGCAGCCGGATGATGACTTCGTCGACGAGCCGGCCCATTTCATCAAGATTCTCCGACCCTCCTATAAGATCGAGGACATAATGATGTCGAGAAGATACACACCTCGCATATGCGACCGGGGCGTGATTGCGCTCACAGAGCCAGGCCCGCGTCTCATTGGATATCCTCACGCGAGAATGCGGTAGCTCCCACCGGTGACTTGTATACGCTTCTGCATAGAGCACCTCCTTCGGTACCGATCCGTTATACAGCTGATGAATCGCCCAGGTGTCGGACTGGTCCTGCTCCCTGGCATCAATGCCAGACGTCTGGGCTTGAGGATTGTCCGATCGAAAAATGATCTCATCGGCGTATGCAGCATATCCCGCCATCGATAGAGCCAGCTCGATCTCGCTCCCTACCGGTGCCCGCGCATAGAGTCGCTTGACTCCCAGAGAGCCGGCGATGCGCGTCCCTTCGTCAAGTATGGCGGTCCAGACATCGGCTGGTGGGCTTATAGATGGAATGTAACCAACGGTAACCAATTGCCAGCGCATGTCGGGCGGGTACGGCTTGAACTCTCCAAACCCAGCAACGCAATGGTGTTCACGCGCTATCAGCAACGACGACCGCTGCGCCGTTTTTCGTACCACCTTCCCCACTGGAATCGATTTCAACATCGATGTCGAAAGGCTCGACTCCGGCTGATTCAAATCGATGCCGCCCTGCCCCCTCGCAATGCGAAGGTGGTCTAGCGCACTGGCAACTTGAACGTCAATTCCATGCCTGGGGCCAGCCTCTCCACCGTCTTTGGCAGATGGACCGGAGTTATATTCAGAGCGCGATTCTGCCCCCGCAGCACTCTTCGAATCGAGCACCATAACGTGCGGAAATGCACCTCGCTTGATCGTGTTGTCTTCCTGAGTCTCGATCATTTGACGCAGATAACACTCCGATCGTGTCAACCCAGCCTCGATGCTGCGCGTTGCGTCAGGATCCCTGACTTACAAAACGCGTCTGCCCGTGAGCGCCCTGCCGAGCGTAATTTCATCCGCATATTCGAGATCACCGCCGGCAGGAAGACCCGAGGCAGGTCTACTCACCGTCACACCAAGTGGTACGAGCAACCGGTGCAGATACGTTGCAGTCGCTTCACCAGGGATGTCGAGATTAGTAGCCAGAATGACTTCGTCCGGATGCTCGTTTCCAACCCGCTCCAGCAGTTCCCTGATTCTCAACCGATCTGGGCCGATACCATCGATAGGCGATATCGCCCCGTGCAGTACATGGTACCGCCCTCGAAAATGCCCCGTTCGATCGAGCGCCTGAACATCGAGCGGCTCCTCGACTACGCAGATCGCACGCTCCCGCTGAGGGTCGGCGCAAATTGGGCAGGGATCATCTTCAGTGAAGTTGAAACAGGTGGAACAGAAGACGACTCGATCTTTGACCTCGAGGATCGCCTCGGCAAGAGCCATAGCGCTTTGCCGTGATTCTCTCAGCAGGTAGTAAGCGAGTCGAGATGCCGTTTTCGGCCCAACTCCGGGCAATTTGGCAAGTTCATCGATAAGCCGGGAGACAGGTTTGGCAGTGACGCTCGATCCGGAAATCGACAAATACTCAGCACCTTTCAGGGACCACCTGCCACCGTGACAGGTCCCTCAGAGTGTAGCATCCAGAGGTCGCTCCTCACGCATCTGAGACTGCTTAGAAATCGTCAACAAGCACGGTACGTCCCCGGATACCGTCTGCCGGCCCCACCACACCGTCTGCCTCCATTTGCTCGATGATCCTCGCCGCCCGATTGTAGCCAATTCTGAGTCGCCGCTGCAGCATTGAAGCCGATGCCACTTCATGTCCCCGCACAATCTCCAGGGCGCGTTCCATCATCGGATCTTCTTCGCCGTCGTCCTCGTACACAGACGTGCTCGACGACGGCAGTTCCAGCCACTCGGCGGCATATTGCGGAACCGGAGCCACCGAGTGCCAGTGGCCGACAATTCCATGCACATCGGCATCATCCACGAATGCTCCCTGGATCCGGGCCGGCTTGGCCGCGTCGGGCGGCATGAACAGCATGTCTCCTCGGCCCAGCAACCGCTCCGCACCAGGCATATCGAGAATGACCCGGCTATCGGTCAGCGACGAAACGGCAAATGCGATCCTCGTTGGCACATTCGCTTTGATCACACCGGTGATCACATCGACCGAGGGGCGCTGGGTAGCCAGAATCAGATGGATACCGGCTGCCCGGCCCATCTGGGCAATCCGTTGCAGCAATGCTTCGACATCCATCGGCGACGTCAGCATCAGATCCGCCAGTTCGTCGACAATCACTACCAGGTACGGAACCCGCTCCGCCTTCGGTTCGTCCTCGATCTTCAGCCGATAGCCTTCAAGATTGCGCACTCCAGCTTTGTTGAATACGTCGTACCGCCGTTGCATTTCCTGCACAACAAGTCGGAGAGCACTGACGACCTTGTCCATTTCCGTAATAACGGGACATTGCAAGTGAGGCACGCCGTTGTATCCGGCCAGCTCGACCATCTTCGGGTCGATCATCAGCAATCGCAGCTCGCTCGGCGTTCGCGTCAGCAGAAAGGTCGAAATAATGGTATTGATGCAAACACTCTTGCCCGCTCCCGTCGCCCCGGCAATCAGCAGGTGCGGCATTTTGGCGACATCGTGAACGATGTATTTACCGTTCACGTCTCGTCCCAGCGGAATAGGCAGTTTTGCCTTCGATCGCTGGAACGCCGGTGCCTCCAGCGTCTCCCGCAATCCCACGGTGGCGACCTGCTCGTTCGGGATTTCGATGCCAACTCGAGCCATGCCTGGAACAGGCGCCTCGATTCGGATACTCGGCGCAGCCATTGCCAGCGCCAGGTCATTCTGCAGTTCAGTGATCCGCCGAACCTTTACTCCCTGACCCGGTTCGAGGGTGTACTGGGTGACAGTCGGGCCGGGATTGATTTCTCGAACATAGGCATCGACCTTGAAGCTCGTAAGGGTTTCCTCGATCAGTTTCGCCTTTGCCTCGAGCTCACCCGGAACAGGTTCGACGCTTTCGTAGTACTGCAGCTTTGTCAGGTCGGGCAACGGAAGCTTCTCACCGGCCTTGACCGCAGCTGCAGCGGGAGTCTTGCGGGGAGATGGTGCGGGTTTCACAGGTTCCGGAAGGTTGATGATCGGTGGCAAAGCCATCTGCTCCGGCTTGAATGGCTCGGTGCTCTGTGTTTTCCGTGGTTTGGCCGTGGTCACATTCGATTTGGGAGTCCGCGCCGGCGGAGTTGCCAGCGGATTCGGCGCTGGGTGCGGGTTTGCAGTCAATTCACGAATTTCCTGAACGAGCTTCCAGGGGGTGATGCCGCTGATCAGAAAAACGCCCAGCGCGCCTGCTCCCAGAAAGCTGAAGGCAGCTGGGATTTCCGTCGTCCACCGAGCAAGCAAATCGACAGCTGCTTCGCCTATAAACCCACCCCCGGTGCGTGGATTCTGGTACGCAAGTGACAGGAGCCCAAGCAACGAGGCAGCGAGCAATAGTGCTCCACTGACATGCCACCACCGAACAATCGGCAACTCGGGCTTCCATACACCCCTGGCGCCAAGCATCAGGAAAAGCATCGGGATCAGAAACGCGCCTTTTCCGGCAATAGCTCGCAGCTGGTCATGAATCCATGTCGCGATTGGCCCATATTCGGTGCCGGCAATCAGGAGCAGGGCACTGAGGATGGACAGCGAAAGCGCCAGCGCACCAATGATCCGCCGGCGCCGTTGTCGATTGGCCTGCTGGGCACGCATCCAGATCGGCATGCGATCTTTGATGGAGTCCAGTCGGCTGGTTGGTGCTTCTGCCGGGGCACTCGCGCGCGAGTTTTTCGGTCTGGACTGATTTGCTCGGACTCGGGTTTGAGTGGCCATCGATCGTGATCCTGGTGCGCGGGTCTCTGTTCGATCAGGGTGGCAATCGTTCGATGCCGCAGGTGTACGTACAGCTCGCCTACCGAGTATACACAGTTCATCGGTAGAACGCGCGGTTTGACAAAGATGTTCCGCTTGCATGGATAGAACATATGTTCTATTCTATTGCGACAACATGCCTCCTGGTACTCGGGATGTGTACGGACACTTCTGCGACAGGCGTACATAAACAGTTATGGAGCGAACGCCATATGGCCATTGCCTGCATCATCATCCCCCACTTCTCTCTCCGCATGACCCTGCTCGACCGGCCCGATCTGGATGGATTGCCCCTGGTGCTCACGTCTCCTCCCAATAGCCGCACCTGTGTGGTCGACTGCAGCCCAGAGGCTGCCAGGCGCGGAGTACGTCCAGGCATGATCCTGAGAGAGGTTACAGCGCTCTGCCCCGAAGCTATCTTCATCGAGCCCAACCCGGTAAGAGAGGCCATTGCCTTCGAGCGAATCATGACCTCGCTGGAAACATTCAGCCCCAATATCGAACCAGACGGCACCGACCGCTGGTATATCGACCTGCACGGCCTCCAGCGGCACGATGCTTCGCCGATCGCGGCAGCCGAGCGGCTTCTGAAACTCGTGCCGTCCATCATGCGCCCACGCGCCGGCATTGCTCCTGGTAAGTTCACCGCCTCGATCGCAGCCCGCAAAGCCACTCCCGGCAGCTCCTTGCTAATCGAAGAAGATGGAGTGCGCTCTTTTCTGCAGAACATTCCTGTGGCCTGGCTGCCGCTCGACTTCAATGCCATCACACGTATGGAGCGGCTTGGGCTCTCCACCCTCGGAGATCTGGCAAACCTGCCCGTTGCTGCGGTGCAGGCCCGTTTTGGCGCACAGGGCAGGCATGTCTGGAATCTGGCCAGTGGCATCGACGACCAGATCGTGAAACCTCGCGAGCGACAGGAAACGATCACTGAAAGTTTGACCATGCCGGCCCCATCGACCAGTCGCGACATGCTGCTGATCGGACTCAGGCAACTTGTGCAGCGCGCCTTTAACCGCCCCGAGCTACAGCACCGCCATGTCCGTCAGGCACGCTTGCAGGTGGTCATCGAAGATCACCGTTCCTGGGAACGGGAAATGACCTTTCGCGAGCCTGCTGGCTGTGAGCGGGTCATCGAAATCCTGATTCATCGCCTGCAGAGTCTCGAGCTACAGGGACCGGCAGAGCGTCTGATTCTCTCGCTCATCGGACTGGTTAGCGAAACATCTCGCCAGGAGCTGCTCCCCGGGTTGCGTTCTCGCCGCCCGCCCAATATCGCCAGCGCTGCCCGTCAGCTCAAGCGTCGCTATGGCAATTCACCGCTCTATCACGTTGTGGAGGTTGAACCATGGTCAAGAATCCCCGAACGTCGCCACGCGCTGATCAGCTACGACCCCTGAACACCCCCAGGAGCATCAACGTGGTGACCGAACAGGCATTGCCGGTGGCAGTGATTGGCTCGAACGGAACGCGACAGGAGATCGTGGACATCGAGGATGCCTGGTGCATCGACGACGAATGGTGGCGAGAGCCCATCCAGCGCCGGTATTACCGCGTAACCCTGGAAACCGGCTCAGTACGCACGATGTATCTCGATCAGGTCAGTGGTACGTGGCACGAGCAGGGGTACTAAGTGAGCCGCCAGCAATCGATCTGTCCCGCGAACCAGCACCGATCCCAGCCTCAAACACTATGCACCTAACCCTCATCCACCAACCACTAGCTATCAGCCATCTACTATCTTCCATCAACTATCTACCATCACCCACTAACCACCATGCCCTCTGACTACGTCGAACTCCACGCCCATACGGCCTTCTCTTTTCTCGATGGCGCATCACTGCCAGAAGAGCTGGTCAGCCGTGCGCTCGAGCTTGGCTATCCCGCCATGGCGGTTACCGACCACGACGGCCTCTATGGCTCGATGGAATTCGCCCAGATAGCCGAGAATGC
>JBGTJM010000343.1:0-7277 GCA_041745115.1 Thermomicrobiales bacterium | reverse complement strand
ACCATGCTGCCGGTAAACGCCACAGAACCGATGAGGGCGCCGAGCACAATGAGCGCCCCCATCCCTCGCCCAATACCCTCTTTGTGCATGAACTCCGCAACCGACGTAAGGGCAACGGTCGCGCCACCAACGCCACAAAAGATGGCAACCATCTGAGGCATTGCGGTCATCTTGACCCGTTGTGCTGCGAGAACCGAAATGCCGGTTCCAATCGCAAGTGCAATGAGAATCAGGGCGATATTGGTGTAGTCGGTGCGGCTAACGCCGTCTTCCGTGACCTTGAGCTCCCGGCTGACCAGTGTGGCGATCACGGCCACGATCATTCCGAGTGTTGCCAGCTGGTTTCCCTTGCGCGCTCGTACTGGGGTGCTCAGAAACTTCAAGCCGATGATGAACATGATCGCACTCGCCAGATAGGCGATGTCCACGATGGCGTCGCGCCAGTTGTCTATCATTGCTGCCGTCCCGCTCCTGGCTTGCGCTTGAACATCTCCAACATCCGGTCAGTCACCGCAAATCCACCGAACGCATTCGCGGCTCCGAGTGCCACCGCGAGGAAACCCATGACCTGCAGCCACCACGTGTCTGCCTGGCCAAGGATGATCATTCCACCCAGAAGCACGATTCCATGAATCGCGTTAGTGCCGGACATCAATGGTGTGTGAAGCGTCGAGGGCACACGCCCGATCAGCTCGACACCGAGGAAAATCGCAATCACAAAGATATAGATGACGAGTAGCGTGTTCTGATCCATCAGCCACTGCTCCCGACGACCTTTGAAACAACCATCTACGTGCTACCTCCGTCGACTCTCTGCTACTGCCCCTGGGAAGGGGTTGCGGCCATCCGTTGTTTCGTGCCTTCGTGAACGACCTCACCGTCGCGGGTGATGATTGTCCCGGCAATAATTTCATCACTCATGTCTAGATTGAGCTGGCCGTCTTTGTCGACGAGCAAAGCGAGAAGATTCTGGAGGTTCTTTGAATACATCTGGCTTCCATGCACCGGCAGGGTGCTTGGCAAGTTCGTGATGCCAATGATCGTAACCCCATGTTTCACCACGATCTTGCCAGCCTCAGTGAGCTCGCAGTTACCTCCTGTTTCGGCGGCCAGATCGACAATCACGGATCCCGCCTGCATCTGCTCAACCGTTGACGCCGGTATCAGCCTGGGTGCTGCACGACCCGGCACCGCGGCAGTGGTGATGACGACGTCAGCCCGTGCGGCGCGCGCTGCCAGTCCCTCCTGCTGCTTCTTCAGAATGTCCTCAGTCGCCTCTTTGGCATATCCACCAGCACCAGCAAGGTCAGCCCCTGTATCGATCTCGACGAATCGTGCCCCAAGGCTTTCAACCTGTTCCTTGACGACAGCCCGCGCGTCGTACGCTTCAACGACGGCACCCAATCGCCGAGCTGTACCAATTGCCATCAGGCCGGCAACGCCCGCCCCGATAATCAGTACGCGAGAAGGCGGAATGTTTCCCGCCGCCGTAGTCAGCAGTGGGAAAAATTTGGGGGCTTCTGCAGCGGCCAGCAGCACTGCCTTGTACCCGGCAATGGTGGCCTGAGAACTTAGAGCGTCCATGTACTGTGCGCGAGTGGTTCTCGGGATAGCATCCATGCTGAACGAGGTGATGTTGCGTGTGCAGAGCTCTTCGACGATATCCACATTTACCATCGGCTGCAGAAACGCGATGAGCGAGGCGCCGGATTTCATCTTGCCAATATGGGTCTTCGACGGTTTCTGAATATGAAGGATGATATCTGACTGACTCCAGACCTCATCATCACTCGAAATGGTTGCGCCGGCTGCAGAGAAAAGGTCATCGGCGATCCATGAGCCTTCGCCAGCGCCACTTGCGACCAGGACCTTGTGGCCCGAAGCAGAGTATTTCTTCACGCCATCAGGAGTGAGTGCGACGCGCCGCTCTCCAGTAGCGGTTTCCTTGGGAACGCCAATCGTCAGCTTCGGAGCCGGCGCCGCTACATCTGACATATTCCATCTGCCTCTTTCACTTCGAATCAGGTCCGCACGCGAATATGCGTCTCTTCACGTGCACAAAAGAACGGCTTTTCGTCAACGACTCTGTGGGTTGACAACAAGCCGCCAGCCACGACGCGAGGACATGAGCAGCATTACCCATCCCCGCGTGTGAAGATTTGCACAATGGTACAACGATTCCTGCAGAAGGCGCACAATCTGTGCGGAATTGGTCAATGTGAAAGCTGAAGAACTCCGACCTGATGATACCGACGCACTCGAACCCTGCAAAAACACTCTCCCGGTCGGCATTCTTCGACGGGATCATTCGGTCATTGCGTCGGGATCTCCCTGAGGACCTTCGGAGTTTTCGCTCTCGGCAATCAGGCAATCTCCTCAAGCTGTTCTACGAGGATCAGCGAATTCACTTCGAAGTGTGGGTTGACAAGCGCCGAAGCGTTGTCGAGATCGGCCTTCATCTCGAGGAGGGACCAGCATCAACGCTGGCGATTCTTGCGATGCTCGATGCTTCGATCCTGGAGATCAAGCACATCCTTGGTCCGGAAGTCGAGTTAGGGCGCTGGACGCAGTCGTGGGGACACCTGATCGAGAATCGCCCGCTTGGTGCGCTCGATGCCGCGGAGCGCACGGCGGTTGTGGAGCGGCTCTGTCTCTACGTCCGGACGCTGCAGCCGAAGCTCGACGAATTCGATGTGCAGCTCGATCGGTTGGCATCCAGTGATCGGTCGGGGAAGCAGAAGTAAACGTGACCGGCGAGAACACGGTCTGACACAGACAGCGAGACCTGGATATCCCGGCGTTTGCAAACGCTGTCTATCGGTCCGGAAAGGGAGCTGCCCCGATGAGGTCCAATCCTGCAGAAGGCTGCGCTCCGAACTGCGCATCGTGCAGCCGCCGGTAAACACCTTCCCGGCTGAGCAAATCGCTGTGGGCGCCCTGTTCCTCGATACCGTCCGGACCGACGACCACGATGCGATCGGCGTTCTGGATTGTTGCCAATCGGTGCGCAATGACCAGTGTCGTCCGACCTTCGGATAGCTCTAGCAGGGCCTGCTGGATGTGCCGCTCGGTCTCGGTGTCGAGAGCCGATGTGGCCTCGTCGAGGATCAGGATCGGCGGGTTTTTCAGGAACATTCGCGCGATCGACAGTCGCTGTTTCTGTCCGCCGGAGAGTTTGACCCCTCGCTCACCGATCATCGTTTCGATGCCCATTGGTAGGGAGGCGATCAGTTCGTCGAGGCGGGCCCGGTGGGCGGCCTCGTGGATCTCCTGGTCGGATGCGTCGAGGCGGCCGTAAGCGATGTTCTCCTTGATCGTGCCGCCGAAAAGGAAGACATCCTGCTGGACGATACCGATCTCCCGCCGCAGTGATCTGAGCGTCATCTGTCGGATATCGATGCCATCAATTGTGATGCGGCCCTCGTCGACATCGTAGAAGCGAGGCAGAAGCGCGGAAATAGTCGTCTTACCCGCGCCGGACGGTCCGACGAAAGCGACCGTCTCGCCCGCCCTGATGGAGAGGTCGAGGTTCTTCAGTACTGGCCGGTTCGGCACGTATCCGAACGTGACGTCGACGTACTCGATGTCGCCGCGCAGGTTGTCGACATCAATGGCGTCGGGTGCATCCTCGATCTCCGGTTCGGTAGCCAGCAGCTCCTGGTACCGTCTGAACCCGGCGATGCCTTTCGGATAGATCTCAATGATGGCGTTGATCTTCTCGACCGGCTGGAAGAAGACGTTGACCAGCAGCAGGAAACTCACGAACCCACCGTAGGTTAGCGACCCCTGCATCACGAACCAGGAGCCGGCGACCATCACCACGAGCTGAGTCAGGCGCATCCCGAGGTAGCTAAGGGTCATGGTCGCGGCCATGATCCTGTAGGCCCGCAGCTTGGCCCGCCGGTACTTGGCGTTGTCGACCGCGAAAAGGGAGCGCTCGAACTCCTCGTTGGCAAACGACTGCACAACCCGAATGCCGCCGACATTCTCTTCGATGCGGATGTTGAATTGACCGACGCGGTCAAAGAGGTCACGCCACGTCACTGCCATCTTGCTACCGTAGCGGGTCGTAACCCACGCCGTGAATGGCACAAGGCAGGCGGTGATGAGCGCCAAATGGGGATTAATCGTGACCATCAGGGCAAATGCGCCGGCGAAGGTCATCACCGCGATGAAGGCGTCTTCTGGTCCGTGATGGGCGACCTCACCGATCTCCTCGAGATCCTTGGTGACTCGTCCGACCAGCTCTCCCGTCTTGTGGTTGTCATAATAGCGAAATGGCAGTTTCTGCAGATGATCGAACGCCCTGCGTCGCATCTCCGTCTCGATGTTGATACCCAGCATGTGACCCCAGTAGGTCACGATGACTGTCAAACCGGCCCTTGTGAAGTAGATGATCGCCAGTACGAGCGAAGCGATCACGATCCGGGTCCAGTCCTCGCTGGGCAACAGAGTGTCGATGAAATAGGCGACAGCAAGCGGAAAGCCCAACTCGAGCAGTCCCGCCACGACGGCGCAGGAGAAGTCGAGAATGAACAGCTTCTTCCAGGGTCGGTAGTAGGTGTAGAAATCTTGAAGTAGCTGCATGGCGACTGTTGTTCCGGGAGAGGAAGAGCATGTGGCACATAGGGCCAGATTGACTCAATGTCCGGTGAGGACCGGCTAAAGCCGTTTCGCAACGACTAAGCGGGGGCTTCGCCGCCCCCGCCCGATCCTGCAATGTTTTCCAGAGGTTACTTAGTGGCCGCTGCGAAGCGATCTGCCACGGCGGACCAGTTGACCGTGTTCCACCACGCACTGAGATAGTCAGGTCGCTTGTTCTGGTACTTCAGGTAGTACGCGTGCTCCCAGACATCCACACCGAGGATTGGAGTGCCACTGCCATCCATGATCGGATTGTCCTGGTTTGGAGTGCTCGTTACGGAGAGTTTCCCGTCTTTGCCGACAACAACCCACGCCCATCCGGAGCCGAACCGACCAGCGCCGGCCTTATTCACTGCTTCCTTCATGCCATCCAGCGAGCCAAACGCGTCATTGATGGCGTCCAGAAGTGCTCCTGAAGGTGATCCGCCACCTGGTCCCATGATTTCCCAGAACATGGTGTGGTTGACGTGTCCGCCGCCGTTGTTGCGGACCGCAGTGCGCTTGTCTTCCGGCACCTTGTCAAGGTTCATGATGAGATCCTCAGGACTCATCGCTTCGAGTTCGGCGTTTCCCTCGACTGCTGCGTTCAAATTCGTGACATACGTGTTGTGATGGCGATCGTGATGAATCTCCATCGTCTGCGCATCGATATGCGGTTCGAGCGCATCATTCGCGTAGGGAAGCGGTGGCAACGAAAATGCCATGATTTTCCTCCTTCGCCCGGCCCAGATTGCCTGGATCCGGATCCTTCAAAATCAGCCATTGCGTGTCTGAACGATGCCAGACACCTTTGTTCACTCTACCAGTTTCGTCATGCGCATGAGTAGGTCATTCATTGACCTTTCGTCATTCCCATGAGGCGAAGTCTGGCGTGCCAGCTGCCCAGTCACCTGTTTCAGCAACAGGGGCATCTGACTCAGCGTACTGCAGGAACTGTGCCTGCAAATGAGTAAACATGGCGACGGCCCTCGGAGCCTCGTCGAGGTCTGCCAGCCTGATGAGCTCATCGAAAGCCGTCAAAACACTTTCCGGGTCGCTGGCGTTGTCGCCAGCTCGTCGCCAATTCAAAAAGTGAATGTAGTGTTCGGCGGCAGTCAGCGGGTCACCGATTTCCTCTTCGATGCCAGCCAATCGGCTGATCCCGTCGAAAACCATCTCAGCGTCGCCCGCAGCCTTGCCTGCTTCGAGCAACGCTTCCCAGAACAGGCTTGCCAGGCCCGGCTCGTCCGCATCGAACAACTCTCCAAGCTCGGCAGCCGCAAATGCCTGCTCGTCCGGTAGGCTTTCGCCAACCAGCACCATTAGTGGTTCCCGGACATCATCAACCGAGACTCCGGCAGGCAACTGTGTCGTGAGCCACCTCAACACCATATCAGGCTCACGAGTTCTGGCTATCGAACGCCATGACTCCCACCCGGACCCGGCCGCGCGATCGAGCGCCGCATCGACAGTGAGAATCAGCGGTGAAGCAGCTGTGTGGTCAGTCATTTCGGTCAAATGTTCACAAACGGTTGACAGGTCGATCGTCGGACGCTAGTGTATCGCTCATGGAAATGGAGCATGTGCATACCAGTCGATCGATAACAGCGCGAACCGTCAGTGCGGTTGGCGATGTCTGGTATTACGTCTACTTTTCCCCTCCGGCCGAGCTGGTGGGGCGAGAGGCGTTCGCGCACTAATCGCTCCGTTCGAAAACTAGCTGTGCCGGGGACCGAGATCGATGATCTCGGTTTTTTGTTGCCCCGGCACGGACACGCGTCTGAAGGGAAGAGGAGAAACACAATGATTGTCACGCTAGCTGGACCGAAAGCAATCGATCAATCTGACGCATTGCTTGCGAGCGCCCGATCCCGAGGAGAGAGTGGCCGGCGGGTCGTTTTTGCTGATGGCTCAGTTGCGATCGGACTCGACAAGTCGCTGCTGTCTGATGACCTTGCTTCCGTGCCGGAGGCTCGAATCGTCGAGAAGCATCGACCGTACATGATGGCATCGAGCGAGCACCGATCCCGGACAGAGGTTCTCGTTGGGGACGTTGTGATCGGTGGAGATGCTCCGGTCCTGATTGCCGGGCCCTGCGTTGTCGAAGACAGGCAACAACTTATCGACGCAGCCCGAGCCGTGAAATCAGCTGGCGCCACGATTCTCAGGGGAGGTGCGTTCAAGCCGCGCACTTCGCCGTACTCATTTCAGGGGCTGGGCGAGCTCGGTCTGCAATTGCTGGCGGATGCACGAGAAACGGTTGGCTTGCCGGTTGTGACAGAGGTTCTCGAACCCGAACAGGTGGAGACAGTGGCCCAGTACGCCGACATGCTGCAGATCGGTGCTCGGAACATGGCCAATACTCCGCTTCTCAGAAGAGCTGGACGCACTGGCAAGCCTGTGCTGCTCAAACGCGGCTTCTCGGCAACGATCGAGGAGTGGTTGATGAGCGCTGAGTACATCATGGCCGAGGGCAATCCAAACGTCGTGCTCTGCGAGCGAGGCATTCGCGGTTTCGATCCCGCTGTGCGCTTCAATCTCGATCTGAACGCCGTTGCGCTGGTTCGCGAATTGAGTCACCTTCCGATCGTGGTTGACCCCAGCCATGGGACCGGGGTGCGCTCACTTGTCGCTCCCATGGCCCTTGCGGGAAT